>NZ_JBSFPI010000023.1:0-124531 GCF_053588115.1 Nocardia sp. NPDC003482 | reverse complement strand
ACTGCACTCGACAGGGTGTGGGAGAGTAGGACACCGCCGGAACAATATTCCCGAGAAGGGGCCCAGCAATGGGCCCCTTCTCGCATATCCGGACCTCTCCGTGCCAAGCTCGAAGACATGCGAACGACCTTCACCGAGCAGCTGTCGATCCGCTACCCCATCGCCTCGGCCCCCATGGGCGGCGAGGCGGGCGGCGCGCTCGCCGCGGCCGTCTCGAACGGCGGCGGATTCGGCATGATCGGCGCGGGGCGCGGTGACCGCGATTGGCTCGCGCGCGAGGCGGGCATCGCCCGGGCCGCCACCGAAAACGCTTGGGGTATCGGCTTTCTCACCTGGGCCATCGACGCCGACGCCATCGCCTACGCCCTGGACTTCGAACCGGCCGCCATCATGCTCTCCTTCGGCGATCCCGCGCCCTTCGCGAGCCGTGTCCACGACTCCCCGGCGAAACTCATCCTCCAGGTGACCGACCTCGACGAGGCCCGCCGCGCCCTCGACGCCGGGGCCGACATCATCGTGGCCCAGGGCAGCGACGCGGGCGGCCACTGCGGCGAAAACGGCATCGGCACACTGTCGTTCGTCCCCGCCGTCGCCGACCTCGCGGGCCCCACCCCGGTCCTCGCCGCGGGCGGTATCGCCGACGGTCGCGGCCTGGCCGCGGCCCTCACCCTCGGCGCGTCCGGGGCCCTCCTCGGCACCCGCTTCCAGGCCACCCCCGAGGCCCTGGTCTCCGCCGAACTGACCGCGGCCCTCCTCGCCGCCGACGGCCAGGACACCGAGATCAACCGCACCCTCGACATAGCCCGCGGCGCCCCCTGGCCGCACCGCTACCCGGCCCGCACCCTCACCAACCCGTTCCTCGACGAGTGGCGCGACCGCGACGACGAACTCCGTTCGGACACAACGGCATTGGAGCGCTATCGCACCGCGGCCGCCGCAGGTGACCTCGACGCGGTCCCGGTCTGGGCGAGCCAGGCCGTGGGCCTGATCAGAACATCCGTCTCGGCCGAGCGGATCGTCGCCGAGATCGTCACCGAGGCCGAACGAGCCCTCGCCCGCGCCACTGCCGACTGAGCGGACGCCTCAGCCCCCCAGCGCGATCCGCACCGCCTCGGCGGCGGAGTCTGCGACCGCACCCGCGTCGACCGGTACCCCCGCCGCGTCCACGACCCGCCAACCACCCAGCGAGACAACGGGAATCCCGCCCCGCCGCCGCGCCAACGCGAGTTCCGACAGCGTTCCCCACGACCCGCCGATCACGATCACCGCGTCCGCCGACTCGACCAGGATCGCGTTCCGGGCCTCCCCCATATTCGTGTACAGCACGGCCGACAGCCCCGCACAGACCGCCGCGCGATCGGTGTCGGGCCGCACGCCGATGACCAATCCGCCGGCGCCACCGGCACCCTCGGCCACCGCCGCCATCACCCCGACCCCACCGCCGCACAACACGGTGGCCCCCGCCGCGGCCAACAGCCGACCGACCTCGCGTGCCCGCTCCGCGTCGACCGCCGCGCAATCCCGCGGCCCGCAGACCGCGACCTGAACGCCCATGGCCTCTCCTCCTCATCGCGTGCGGACCGACGGCCGCTCGGCTGTACCGGGTATGCCCGGCTTGCCGCAATAAGTATCGCGGCATGTTTCCCCGCCACAATCAACAGCGCGGTGAGAATTCACAATAAGGTTTAAAAAAATCCTCCAAAAAAGTCTTCCCAAGTCGACTTCCGTCGACTAACGTCTCTTTCGGCAAATCGCCAGTGACCCAGCGGACGCAGTTTCTGAAGCGCTTCCCAGGTCAAGGAGCCAACTTTCGGCTAACAAACCGAAAGTTGGAGGTCCAACCGAAGAGCCCGATCTTTGACGAGGGGATCGGGCCCTTCGGTAAAGTCCTGCGCAATGTCACAGGAAACGAACGCGGGCAGGATGTACGCCGGGCAGCCCGTAGAAGACCGGCAACGGCAACGGCGTGCGCGTTTTCTGGAGTCCGGATTGACGGTGTTCGCCCGGGACGGCTATGCCAACAGCTCGGTCGGAGCCATCTGCAAAGACGCCGGACTCTCCTCACGGCAGTTCTACGAGGAGTTCACCGGGCGCGAATCGCTGTTGCTCGAGCTCTACGAACATATCGACCGGGAATCGCGCGCGGCGGTGTCCGCGGCGCTGGAGGCGCACGCGGGCCACGGCTCGGTCGAGACCATCGAGGCCGCCGTGCGGGCCTACGTCGAGGCCATCGGCCGCGATCCGCGCCGCGCCCGGGTCGCGCTGGTCGAGGTGGTCGGGGCGGGTCCCAAGGTCGAGAAGTTCCGGCTCGAATTGCGGCGGAGCTGGGGTTCGATTCTGGCCGGTGCGGCGGAAGACGCCGCGCTGCAAGGGGAGATCCCGCCGGGTGACTACGAGATGCGCAGTCTCGCCATCATCGGCGCGGTCAACTATGTCGTGGACGCCTGGTGCGGTTCGGAGCCGCGTGGCTCCCTCGACGACGTCATCCGGGTGCTGCGGCGGATCATCATCGGCGCGGTCAGCGCGTAGCTGACGTGCCGGGTTCCGATCTAGACTCGCTGGTATGCACGTCCACGAGGGGGATGGGACGGCCCCGAGTTTCGTTGTCTGCGGGGACAATCCACTGGTCCATCAACTGGCCCTGGAGCTGGTGACCAGGTTCCCGGACGGGAGCGTGACCGTGGTGCTGCCCAATCTCGACGGCACGTACGTCCCCCAGCTGCAACGGCTGGAGCGGGTGCGGATCCAGTGCTCGACCCGGCTCGACGAGGAGACGCTGCGCGCGGCCGGGGTCGCGCACGCCCGTGCACTGGCCCTGGTGGATCAGGCGGATGTGGAGAACTTCCACGCCGCGCTGCGCGCCTACGAACTCAACGGGCAGATCCGGCTGGTGATCCGAATGTTCAACACCGGCCTCGGGTTTCGCATCCGCAGCCTGTTCGCCGACTGCGTGGTGCTGTCCATCTCCGAGATCGCCGCGCCGTCGTTCATCGCGGCCGCGCTCGGCGAGGAGGCCCTGGACTACCTGCGCATCGGGGAGCGCACCCTGTACGTGTCGAGCACCCCGGAGGCGCCGTCGGGGAAGGTCGTGTGCGCGCTGACCGAGCAGGCGGGCGAGATCCGGTTGCTGCCACCGGATCAGGGCGGGGAGCGTGCCCTGGCGGTGATGGACCGCGCGCCCTACCGTCCCGATCGCGCGGGCCGCTGGTTCCGGGTGCTGCGCAATCTGGCGCGCAACAACCTGGTTCGGCTCATGCTGCTGCTGTTGACCTGCATCACCATCGGGTGCGGGCTGATGATCGCGATCGGAAACGGTTGGAGCGACGCCGTTTACGAGACGCTGCTCGACGCGGCCGGGGCCGCGCAGCCCGAGCACGCGCGCTCGCCCGCGTTCAAGGTGTTGCAGGTCGGGGTCGTCTTCATCGGGCTGGCGCTGACCCCCGTGGTTACCGCCATGGTCGTGGGCGGGGTGCTGCGCGCCCAGCTGTCGGAGACGGCCGGGCCCGATCCGGCGGACTTCACCGATCACGTCGTGGTCGCCGGGCTCGGCAATGTCGGCTCCCGCGTGATGGAGCAGCTGTGCGATCTGGGCGTGCCGGTGGTCGGGCTCGACAACGACGAGAACGCCCGCGGCATCACATTGGCCCGCTCGCTCGGGGTGCCCGTGGTCATCGGGCAGGCCACCTGGGAGGACTCGCTCCAGGCCGTCGGCGTGTCCCGCGCCCGCGCGCTGTTGCTGCTGACCAGCAGCGACGCGGTGAATCTCGAGGCGGCCCTGCTCGGCCAGTACTACCGCGAGGATCTGCGGGTGGTGTTGCGCCTGTTCGACGACGATCTGGCCGAGCGGGTGCAGCGCACCCTCGGAAAGGCCGTGGTGCGCAGCGTATTCCAGCTCGCGGCCGAGGGCTTCGCGATGGCCGTCTCCGAACGCCGCGTGATCGCGACCCTGTCGGTCGACCGCGAGACCCTCATGGTCGCCGAGGTGCCCGTCGAGGCCGGTTCGGTATTGGCCGGCAGGCAGATTCGCGCCGCCGACATGTCCGACCACATCCGCATCCTGGCCCTGCAACGCACCGTCGGCGCCGAACTCGAATGGCAGCCCGACCCCGAAACCCTCCTGGCCGAGGGCAACCAACTCGTTGTCGTGACCACCCGTGCGGGCCTGAACGAACTCCTGAGCCGCAGCGAGGGTCGCGCCGCCTGAGCGGAGGGCAACCAACTCGTTGTCGTGACCACCCGTGCGGGCCTGAACGAACTGCTGAGCCGCAGCGAGGGTCGTGCCGCCTGAGCGGAGGCGGCGAAGTAGCGTGCCCGGCATGGAGACTGTTCCGGTCCAGGTGCCCGACGGCAGTATCGTGCCGGTTCGGTTGGTCGCGGCTCGGGGGCCGCATCGGCGCGCGATCACGCCGGATGCGCCGCGGGCGGTGGTCGTGATCATTCCCGGGCTGGGGGTGCCGGGGGCGTACTACGAGTTGTTCGCCGATCACCTGTCGCGGCGCGGATTCGACGTGGCGATCGGCTCGATCCGGGGCAACGGGGACAGCAAACCGGCGCCGGGGCCGTCGAGCGACTACGGCTATCAGGAACTGGTGTCGGTGGACTTCCCGGCGATGTTCGAGGTGGTGCGCGAGCGGTTCCCGGACAGCACGCCGATCCTGTTGGGGCACAGCCTCGGTGGGCAGTTGAGCGCCCTGTACGCCGCGCGGGTGCGCGGGCGGCTGGGCGGGCTGATCCTGGTGGCCTCGGGCACGCCCTACTACCGGGGATTCGGCGGGATCGCGCGCTCGGCCATGCTGCTCGGCCCCTCGGCCATCTCGCTGACGGCGAATCTCGCCGGGGTCTGGCCGGGGGACCGGATCACCGCGGGCGGCTTCGGGCGGCAGTCCAAGGTGCTGGTATCGGACTGGGCCCGGCTGGCCCGCTCCGGCCGGTTCGAACCGGCCGGAGCGGATATCGACTACGAGGAGCGCCTCGCCCGGCTGACGCTGCCGGTGCTGTCGATCACCATCGCGGGCGACGAACTCGCGCCCCGCGGTTCGGCCGACCATCTGCTCGCGAAGCTGCCCCGGGCGCGGGTGAGCCGGTGGCGGCAGCCGGAACGCCTGGGGCACAACGGCTGGATCGTCGACCCGGCCTCGACCGTCGACCGCATCGAGACGTGGATCCGCGACCGCTAACGCTCCAGCAGCATCTGGGTGAAGAACTCGTAGATCAGCGCCGCCTGGAAGGCCATCTGCTTGTTGTCGGCCGCGCCGCCGTGGCCGCCCTCGATGTTCTCGTGGTACCAGACGGTGTGGCCCTGCTCCTCGAGCAACGCGGCCATCTTGCGGGCGTGGCCCGGGTGCACGCGGTCGTCGCGGGTGGAGGTGGTCAGCAGGATCGGCGGGTAGGTCGCGTCGGCGCGGGCGTTCTGAAACGGCGAGTACTCGCGGATGTAGGCCCACTCCTCCGGTTTGTCCGGGTCGCCGTACTCGGCCATCCAGGACGCCCCGGCCAGCAGCAGGTGGTAGCGGCGCATGTCCAGCAGCGGCACCTGACACACGATGGCCCCGAACAGTTCCGGGTAGCGGGTGAGCATGACGCCCATGAGCAGTCCGCCGTTGCTGCCGCCCACCGCGCCCAGCTGCGGTGCGGTGGTGATGTCGCGGTCGGTGAGATCGCGGGCGATCGCGGCGAAGTCCTCGTACACCTTGTGCCGGTTGGCCTTCTGCGCCTGGGTGTGCCATTCGGGGCCGTATTCGCCGCCGCCGCGGATATTGGTCATCACCCAGGTGCCGCCGCGTTCCAGCCAGCCCATCCCGGAGGCCCCGCTGTAGGCGGGCGTGCGGGACACCTCGAATCCGCCGTACCCCGACATGACCGTGGGCCCCGGCTCGCCCCTGCGATCACGGTGCCGAATCACGAAGTAGGGCACCATGGTTCCGTCGTCGGACCGCGCGAAGAACTGCTCGGTCTCGATCCCGGCGGCGTCGAAGAAACTCGGCTCCTGCTTGAGCAATTCGGTGCCGCCGCCCACCGAACTCGCCAGCAGCGTCGCGGGTGTGGTGAATCCGCTTGTGGTGAGCATGAATTCGTCCCCGCCCTCCAGCGGGTCCAGGTTCAGGACGTTGGTCGTGGCCATGGGCGGGGTGTCGGCCAGTGGGCTGCGTGTCCATCCGGCGGCTCCCTCTTTTGTTCCCCCGGCACGCTTTTCGCCGGGGGAGAGCACGTACAACTTCGTCTGCACATCCTCCAAGGTGATCAGGATGAGGTGGTTCTCGGTCCACCCGTACCCGTGCAGCGACGTATGCGCATCGGGAGTGAAGATCACCTCGAAATCCCTTGCACCCGAGAGAAATTCCTCCAGATCACAAGCCAGCAACGCCCCCGCCGGGTACGTCCTCCCCCCGACCTCCCACGGCGACTTCAGCCGCACCAGCAGCCAATCCTTGTACCAGGACTCCGAGGCGTCGGAGGGCACGTCGATGTGCCGCAGACCACCGTCCTCGTCGAGCAGGTAGACGGACTCGTTGAAGAAGTCCGTGGCCCGCCCGACATAGTGCCGCTCGTACCCGGGCGTCCGGTCGTAGCCCGCGGAGACGAGCACATCCTCCGTCGAGCCCTCGAACACCGTGACCGCCTCGCGCAACGGCGTCCCGCGCCGCCACCGCTTGGCGATCCGGGCGTATCCGGAGTCGGTCAGCGACCCGGGCCCGAAATCCGTTCCGACATAGACGGTGTCGGCGTCGATCCAGCGGATCTGCGATTTGGCCTCGGGCAGGTGGAAGCCGCCGTCGGCGGGCTCCCGGAACGTCCTGGTGGTCAGGTCGAACTCCCGGACCACCTTCGCGTCCGCGCCGCCGCGCGACAGGCTGATCAGCGCCAGCGTCTGCTCGGGCCGCAGCACCGCGGCCCCGCCCCACACCCAGTTCTCCCCCTCGGCGGCCGCGAGCGCGTCGAGGTCGATCAGCACCTCCCACTCGGGTTCGGGCTTGCGGTACTCCGCGAAAGTCGTTCGCCGCCACAGCCCCTTCGGATGTTCGGCGTCGCGCCAGAAGTTGTACAGCCACGCCCCCCGCCGCGTCGGATACGGCACCCGCGCATCGGTGTCGAGCATGTCCAGAATCCGATGTTCGAGATCCGCGAACCGATCCGAGGCGGCGAACCGCTCCACCACCACCTCGTTGTGAGCCCGCGCCCACGCCAACGGCCGCTCCCCGGTCACCTCCTCGAGCCACAGATAAGGATCCGACACCTGCTCCTCGACGCCTGTCATGTCGTCATTCTCGCCGACCGCCCCGCACACCGTCTGCTCGCACCGCAGTTCAGGACATCCGGGACAAGCACGTTCGCGGCCCGGCTCGTCGTTCAGCGGTCGAAGCGCATGCGCGAAGCGCGAGTCTCGACCGCTGAACGACGAGCCTCAGGGGCCGCGAACCCGCGACGCCGAAGGCGGCGCAATAAGACACTGCGTTAGGCTCGAGGTCGTGACTTCCCACTACGATGTCGTCGTTCTCGGTGCTGGTCCCGGCGGGTATGTCGCCGCGATCCGCGCCGCTCAACTCGGCCTGCGAACAGCGATCGTCGAGCAGAAATATTGGGGTGGCGTGTGCCTGAACGTCGGGTGCATTCCGTCCAAGGCGCTGCTGCGCAATGCGGAGCTGGCGCACATCTTCACCAAGGAAGCGAAGACGTTCGGTATCAGCGGGCAGGCGAGCTTCGATTTCGGCGCCGCCTTCGATCGCAGCCGTAAGGTCGCCGACGGCCGCGTCAAGGGCGTGCACTTCCTGATGAAGAAGAACAAGATCGACGAGTACGACGGGAAGGGCACCTTCACCGACGCGCACACGCTGTCGGTCGAGCTGTCCAAGGGCGGCACCGAGCAGATCACGTTCGACAACGTCATCATCGCCACCGGCACCATCACCAAACTGCTGCCGGGCACCCAGCTGTCGCAGAACGTGGTCACCTACGAGGAACAGATCATGACCCGCGACCTGCCGGGTTCGATCCTCATTGTGGGCGCGGGCGCGATCGGCATGGAGTTCGGCTACGTGCTGAAGAACTATGGCGTCGACGTGCGCATCGTGGAGTTCCTGGACCGCGCGCTGCCCAACGAGGACGCCGACGTGTCCAAGGAGATCACCAAGGCGTACAAGAAGCTGGGGATCACGATCACCACCGGCGCCGCGGTCCAGTCCATCGAGGACAACGGTTCCAAGGTCACGGTCAGCATCAAGGACAACAAGTCCGGCAATGTCGAGACCGTCACCGTCGACAAGGTGTTGCAGGCCGTCGGTTTCGCGCCGCGGGTGGAGGGCTACGGCCTGGAGAACACCGGCGTGCAGCTGACCGAGCGCGGCGCGATCGCCATCGACGACTTCATGCGCACCAATGTGCCGCACATCTACGCCATCGGCGACGTCACCGCGAAACTGCAACTGGCCCACGTGGCCGAGGCGCAGGGCGTGGTCGCGGCCGAGGCCATCGGCGGCGCGGAGACCCTGCCGATCGGCGACTACCGAATGATGCCGCGCGCCACCTTCTGTCAGCCGCAGGTCGCGAGCTTCGGCCTCACCGAGCAGCAGGCCCGCGACGAGGGCTACGACGTCAAGGTCGCCACCTTCCCGTTCACCGCCAACGGCAAGGCGCACGGCCTGGGCGACCCGACCGGCTTCGTGAAGCTGATCTCCGACACCAAGTACGGCGAACTGCTCGGCGGCCACCTCATCGGCCCCGACGTGTCCGAACTGCTCCCCGAACTGACCCTGGCCCAGAAGTGGGATCTCACGGTCAACGAACTCGCCCGCAACGTGCACACCCACCCGACGCTGAGCGAGGCGTTGCAGGAGGCCATCCACGGTCTCGCGGGCCATATGATCAACTTCTGAAAACCACTGTGCCGCAACGGCTCCGCGTCCCGATGGGCGCGGAGCCGTTCTCATTCGCGACGGTAGGCGGCCTGCGCCGCGGTGATCGTGTCCAGATTGGATTCGAGAGTGACGACGAGCGCCTCGAGGTGCTCGGCGACGCGCGCGCCGAGTTCGGTGAGGGTGTACTCGACGCGCGGCGGAATGGCCTGCACCACCTCGCGGTGGATCATCCCGTCGCGCTCGAGCGCCTGCAATGTCTGTGACAGCATCCGCTCGCTGACCCCGTCGACCCGGCGGCGCAACGCGCTGAATCGGTAGGGGCCCTCGCGCAGGGCGACCAGGGCCAGCGTTCCCCAGCGGCTCGCGACGTTCTGCAACACCGGACGCGAGGCGCAGTTCCGCGCGAAGACATCGGCCTCCAGCGTCGGATCGGCGCTGTCGGCCTGCTGGACGTGCCGCGTGCTCATGACCCCGATGCTACCCATCTCTCCGGTAGGGCTGGAATGTATAGTACTAACTATTAGTTAGTGCACTTTGTTCCGTAAGGCACGCAACCTGGAGGTAGTCATGACCGTCGCCGTCACCGGAGCCAGCGGGCAGCTGGGCCGACTCGTCGTGGAGGCGTTGATCCGCCGCGGGGCCGGGCCGATCGTCGCGATCGTGCGCGATCCGGCCAAGGTCGCCGATCTGGCCGAGCGCGGCGTCGAGGTCCGGCAGGCGTCCTACGCCGACGCCGAGGCCGTCGAACGCGCGCTCACCGGAGTGGACCGGCTGCTGCTGGTGTCGGGCAACGAGTTCGGCGCGCGCGTCGATCAGCACGCCACCGTGATCCGCGCCGCCGAACGGGCGGGTGTGGACCTGCTCGTCTACACCAGCATTCCCGGCGCCGAGGACAATCCGATGATCCTGGCCGAGGAGCATCGCGGCACCGAGGAGGTGCTCGCGAAAGCCGCTGTGCCGCATACCGTTCTGCGCAACGGCTGGTACTGGGAGAACTACGCGGGCGCGCTGCCCGCCGCCGTCGCGAGCGGAGTCCTCTACGGCGCCGCCGGAACCGGCCGGGTCGCGGGCGCCGCCCGCGCCGACTACGCCGAGGCCGCGGCCGTCGTGCTCACCACCGAGGGCCACGCCGGGCGGGTCTACGAACTGGGCGGCGACGAACGGCTCACGTATTCCGATATCGCCCAGGCGATGTCCCAGGCGTCCGGTGCGCCCGTGCGCTATGAGAACCTCCCCGGCGACGACTACGCCGCCGCGCTGGAGAACGCGGGTATCCCGGCCGCCCATGCCCGCGCCCTCGCCGACGCCGATGTCGCCATCGGCACCGGTGTCCTCGATGTCACGAGCGGCGATCTGCGAAAGCTGCTCGGCCGCTCGACCACTCCCGCGGTCGAGGTGTTTCGCGCCGCGCTGAACGGGTAGCACCGGTACGCGCCGTTCGACACGATCCGGCGTCACATGGGATGGGATGGACAGGGGTTCCCGGCTCGGCGGGAACCCCTGTGCCCGTTCAGGATTCGGTCAGCCACTGCACCAGCTGGATGACGATCCCGTTGGGATCGCGGGTCTGGAAGAAGCGCTCGCCCCACGGTTCGGTCGCGATCGGCGTCTCGATCGGCACACTCGCGGCGCGCACCCGCTCGTATTCGGCATCGATGTCCTCGACGACGAAGACCACGAGGGTCCCCTGCCCCGCGTCGCCCGCGATCCGCGCCGGGGCGAAGGTGGGCAGGCCGGTCCGCAGGTAGATCACGTTGAATCCGGCGTCGGGCCGCGACAGCGAGTAGAACCCGTCCGCCGACATCTGGACCTCGAATCCGAAGTGCTCGGTCAGGAACGTCGCGGAGGCCTCCGGATCGGGGACGTTGAGCGACAGGGCGGCGGCGGTGATCTTCATGGCGACAACTCTATACTAAGTACTTAGTACGTCGTATAGAGTTTAAATGTGCCGCTGGTCACGCCGCTACGATCGGGACGGAGGTGAGTGCGTGAGCGAGCGCAGCAGCGCGGGGGATCCCGCCCGGACGCTGGAGTTGTTGTGGGGCAGGCCCGATGGCGCGCCGACGCGGGGCCCGAAGCAGCGCAGCAGCGTCGCGGAGGTCGTGCGCGCCGCCGTCGAGATCGCCGACGCCGAGGGCCTCGAGGCGCTCACCATGCGCGCGGTCGCCAAACGGCTCGGCCTCACCCCGATGGCGACCTACACCTACGTGCCGGGCAAGGCGGAACTGCTCGATCTCATGCTCGACGCGGTCTACCGGGACATGGATCGCGCCGATCTGACCGGAATGCCTTGGCGGCGAAGGGTTTCGGTGATCGCCGAGGAGAACCGCGACCTGCTGTCCCGGCATCCGTGGGTGGCCTACGTGCCCACCACCCGCCCGCCGCTGGGCCCGGGACTGGCCGCGAAATACGAGCACGAACTCGCCGCCTTCGACGGCCTCGGCCTCGACGACGTGACCATGGACGCGGCCGTGACCCACGTCCTCGGCTTCGTCACCGCGGTCGCCCGCATCGCCATCGACACCGCCCGCGCCGCGCACGCCAGCGGGATGTCGGATCACGAGTGGTGGGAGCGCACCGGCCCGGTGCTCGCGCGCGTCTTCGATCCCGAGCGCTATCCGCTCGCCGCCCGCGTCGGCGCGGCCGCCGGGAACGCCCACGACAGCGCCTACAACGCCGACCACGCCTGGGAATTCGGGCTCGCCCGGGTGCTGGACGGGCTCGCGGTCCTCATCGAGGGCCGTTAGGGCACCAGCGGCCGAACCTGTTCGGCGACGAACCGCACGAAACCCGCGAGGTCGGGTTCGTCGGCCGTGGGTTGCAGGGTCACCGATTGTGCGCCCGCCTCGGCGAATTCGGCGACGGCGGCGGCCACCGCGTGCGCGTCCCCGGCGACGCCGAGGCCCGCGGTGTCGGCGGCGCCCATCTCGCGCAGATCCGCGGCCAGTCGTTCGGCCGCGCCCGGTCCCGTCGCCACGGACAGGTTGGCGACCACCAGGGGCGGTCGCGGACGACCGGACGAGGCGTGCCCCTCACCCACGAGAACCGTTGCGGCACAGAACTTCTCGAGGCTCGTGGAGGCGGTGAGGATGACGCCGTCGGCGACCTCGCCCACCAGCCGCAGGGTGCGCGGCCCGGTCGCCGCCGCCAGGATGGGCGGGGCGGCCGCGGGCGGCCACTCCAGGGCCACCTCGTCGAGCCGCACGTACCGGCCGCGCACGCTGACCCTCTCCCCGGCGAGCAGGCGGCGCAGCGCCGAGACGTACTCGCCCAGCAGGGTCACCGGGGATTCCACCCGCGCGCCCGCCTGCCCCATCCACTCCTGCACCCCGTGCCCCACACCCCAGCTGCCGCGGCCGGGGAACATGCGCTCGAGGGTCGCGATCTCCATGGCCGTGAGGGCCACATTGCGGAACGGCACCGGGAACACGCCCACCCCGACGCGCACCCGTTCGGTCCAGGCCAGTGCGGCCGCGGCGGTCGCGACGCCGCCCTCGAAGAAGCTGTCCTCCCACAACCAGAGCTCGTCGAGGCCGGATTGGTCGGCGACGCGGGCGATCTCGCGCAGGCGTTCGGGCGGATTCTGCGGCCGGAACGCGATTCCCAGCGCCGTCATCAGTGGTCGCTCTGGATGCGCAGGGTGGTGATGGTCGCCGCCAGGCCCTCGTACTGGTTGACCAGCAACACGATCTCGATGAGTCGCCGCTCGTCGTAGTGCGCGGCCAGCGCGGACCAGGTCTCGTCGCCGATGTCGCGGGTGGTGACGAGCTCGTCGACCGCGGTGAGCAGCGCGCGTTCGCGCTCCGACCAGCCGGGCGCGCCCGGACCGACGCGCAGCCGGTCCAGGATCTCGGGGGTGATGCCCGCGCGCCTGCCCAGCCGGATGTGATGGTCGGTCTCGTATTCGCAGTCGCGCAGATGCGCCACCCGCAGAATCACCAGTTCGGTGTCGAAGCGGCGCAGTTTCCCGCCCGGCATCAGCCGCCCGGAGTAGTGCAACCAGCCTCGGAACAGCCCGCCGGTCCGCCCCAGCGTACTGAACAGATGAGCGTCCGACGTCCCGGCCGCCCGTGAGATCACTTGCCAGGCAAGCCAATTGACGGGCCCCAACTCCCGCAATCGACCCGGTTCGATACGCGGCTGTCTCGAGACCATGCCTCACGCTAACACGGCCCGGTCCGGCCGCACCTGCCCCGAATTCGGTGAGTTCGCGGCCTGCTCGGCGCGGCGCGTGGAGGCAGGAGCGTTCGGTGAGCCGGAGCGCCCGTCGAGTCCGAGGCCACGCGCGTCAGTCCCGCAGGGCCTGACCCAGTTTGGTGAGTTCGAGGGCCTGTTGGGCGCGGGCCAGGACGTGGGTGCGGGAGCGGTCGATGTGAGCGAGGAGCAGGTTCAGGGCGGCGGCGAGGTCACCGGCGAGGATGTGTTCGGCGATGGCGATGTGGTCGGCGGTCATGGTCGCGATGCGGTCGGCGGTGGGCACGTCGAGGGAGCGGATCGGCCGTACCCGGGCGTGCACGGTGGCCAGGGCGTCGGCCAGCGCGGCGTTGCCCGCGGCGGCCAGCAGGGTGGCGTGGAACTGCTCGTCGGCGCTCACCAGCTCGGCCCCCGGATCGGGCGGATCCTCCCGCAGCCGCCGCCACACCCCCAGCTCCCGCCGCACCGCCAGCTGATCGTGCGACAGCTCGCCGCGGCAGCGCCGAATCCCCCTGGCCTCCAACACCATTCGCAACTCGTACAGGTCGCCGAGTTCGTCCACGCGCGGCCGGTACGGATACAGTCCGTCGCCGTGCCGTTCCACCAGCCCGTCGGCGAGCAGCCGGGCCAGCGCCTCGCGCACCGGGGTGCGCGAGACGCCGTAGGCGTCGGCGAGGCGTTCCTCGCCGAGCCGTTCGGTCGGCGCGAGCGCCCCGGCCGCCAGGTCGCGGCGCATCGACCGATACACCCGCTCACCCAGTGACACTCGCCCCCTGCGCGACATCGGGTGGCCCCGTCAGATCGCCATCGCCGCGCGCACCGTGGACTCCGCGCCCGCTCCGCCCGCGCCCGTGGAGGCGACGCGGCCCGACTGGAGGACGTAGTACCGCTGCGCGGCCTGCAACGCGAAGCCGATGTGCTGTTCCACCAGCAGCACGCTCAGCCCGCCCCGCTCGGTGAGCCCGATGATGGTGCGCTCGATCTCGGCCACCACCGACGGCTGGATGCCCTCGGTGGGTTCGTCGAGGATCAGCAGCCGCGGCTCGGTGATCAGCGCCCGCGCGATGGCCAGCTGTTGACGCTGACCGCCCGACAGCAGACCGGCCTTGCGCGGCAACAGCTCCCGCAGCGCCGGGAACAACGTGAGCGCCTCCTCGATCAGCGCCTTACCGCGCTTGCGGCCGTCGGCGACGACCTGGAGGTTCTCGGCGGTGCTCAGCTGCGGGAAGCTCTGCTGGCCCTGCGGCACGTAGGCGATGCCGCGCCGCACCCGCCGCGCGGGCGTCAGTTTGGTGATCGCCTCGCCGTCGAACCGGATCACCCCCGAGCGCACCGGCACCAGCCCGACCGCGGCCCGCAACAGCGTGGTCTTGCCCGCGCCGTTGTGGCCCATCACCGCGACGACGCCGTCGTCGGGCACGGTCAGCGACACCCCGTGGATCACCTCGGTGCGTCCGTAACCGGCGTGGATGTCAACGAGTTCCAGCATCGGCAGCCTCCTCGGGATAGGTTTCCACGGCCGCGGCCGTGCCCAGATAGACCTCCTGGACCTTCGGATCGGCCTGCACCTGTTCGACCGTGCCCTCGCTGAGCACCCGGCCCCCGGCGAGCACGGTCACCGAGTCGGCGAAGGCGCGCATGAAGTCCATATCGTGTTCGACGACGACCACCACCCGCTCGGAACCGATGCGGCGCAACAGGTTTCCGGTCTCCTCGCGCTCCTCGGCGCTCATCCCGGCCACCGGCTCGTCGAGCAACAGCACCGAGGCGTTCTGCACCAGCAGCATGCCGATCTCCAGCCACTGCTTCTGGCCGTGCGCGAGGATGCCCGCGGGCCGGTCCCGCAGCGCGGTCAAACCGGTTGTCTCCAGGGCGGATTCGATAGCGGGCAGGATCGACCTGCGCCGCCGCAGCAGGGTCAGCGCCGAGCGGCCCGCGCCCGCCGCGATGTCGAGGTTCTGCAACACGGTGAGCTGTTCGAAGACGCTGGCGGTCTGGAACGTGCGCCCCACGCCGAGCCGGGCGATCTGGTGGACCTTGCGGTTCAGCAGTTCGGTGCCGGTCTTGCGCGCCGAACCCGTGGCGGGGACCAGGCCCGTGATCGCGTCGATGAGCGTGGTCTTGCCCGCGCCGTTGGGTCCGATGAGGAACCGCAGATCCCCTTGCAGGACGGTCAGATCCACCTCGCTCACGGCCCGGAAGCCGTCGAAGGTCACCGACAGCCCGCGGATCTCGAGGTATTCGCCGTTCATCGCGCCTCCACTTTCAGCTCCTCGGCGGGCACGTCGGGCACCGGCGCGGTCGCGGCGACCGGTTTGCGCAGCCGCCGCACGAAATCCGCTGCCAGCGGCCCGAATCCGGCCAGTCCGGCGGGAATGAACCCGACGACCACGATGAACAGCGCGCCCTGGAGATACGTCCAGCCCGACGGGAAGTGCTCGGAGAACGTGGACTGCGCCCACGCCACCCCGATCGCGCCCAGCACCGGCCCGAGCAGCGTGGTCCGCCCGCCGATCGCCACCCCGATCAGGAAGACGATCGAGGGCACCACACCGATGTCGGCGGGCGAGATGATCCCGACGATCGGGGTGAACAACGCGCCCGCGATCCCGGCGAAGAACGCCGCCACCACATAGGCGACGATCTTGATATTGGCCGGATCGTAGCCCAGGAACCGCACCCGCTCCTCCTGATCGCGCACCGCGATCAGCAGCTCCCCGTACCGGCTGCGCATCAGCTGCCGCGCGATCGCCACCACGATCAGCAGCGCCGCCGCGGCGATGAAGAACAGCATCCGCCGGTTCACCGGATCGCTGAGCCGGAAGCCGAAGAACGCCCGGAAGTCGCTGAGCCCGGTGAACCCGCCGATGGTCTGCTGCCCGGTGAGCAGGATCGCCAGCGCGGCGGTCAACGCCTGGGACAGGATCGCGAAGTAGGCGCCCTTGACCCGCCGCTTGAACACCCCGAAGCCGAGCAGCGCCGCCACCAGCGCGGGCAGCACCAGGATCGCGAGGATCGCCACCGGCGCGGACGCGAACGGCCGCCAGTACGAGGGCAATTCGCCGATTCCCGCGATCTGCATGAACTCCGGCACGTCCTGATGGGTGTGCGCGGCGTCGGCCAGTTGCAGATGCATGGCCATGATGTAGGCCCCGATGCCGAAGAACACGCCCTGGCCGAGGGTGAGCATTCCGCCTCGGCCCCAGGCCAATCCGATGCCCACCGCCACGATCGCGAAGCACAGGAACTTCGCCAGCAGATTCAGCCGGAAGTCGCTGAGCACGGCCGGGGCCAGCGCGAACAGGACGATGGCCGCGACGGCGAAACCGCCCGCGGTCCGCAACCACCCACTCATGCCAAACTCCTCGTCCGAACGGTGAACAGCCCCTGCGGCCGCACCTGCAGGAAGACGACGATGAGCACGAACACGATCACCTTCGCCACCGACGCCGTGGTCGAGTACTCGATGAACGAATTCAGCAGCCCCAGCGCGAACGCCGCCAGCACCGTGCCCTTGATCTGCCCGAGGCCGCCGATCACCACCACCAGGAACGCGTCCACCAGATAGCTCTGCCCGATCGTCGGGCTCGTCGACCCGATCAGCGTGAGCGCCACTCCCGCCACCGCGGCCAGCCCCGATCCGATGAAGAACGTGCCGATATCCGTTGCGCGACTGGACACTCCGCTGGTCTCGGCGAGGTCGCGGTTCTGCACGACCGCGCGGATGCGCCGCCCGAGCGGGGTCAGCCGCAGCACCGCCGCCAGGATCGCGACCGCGACCACGGCCAGCGCCAGGATGAAGATGCGCGTCTTGGGCACGACCGTGCCCAGGACGGTGAGGCCGCCCGAGAGCCAGCTCGGCGCGATCACGTTCTTGGCGGGCGCGCCGAAGATGTCGCGCACCAGCTGTTGCAGCACCAGGCCGACGCCGAAGGTGACCAGCAGCGTGTCCAGCGGCCGGTCGTACATCCAGCGGATCAGCAGCGTCTCCAGCGCGACGCCGAGCAGCCCGCCGACGAGGAATCCGGCGAACAGCGCGACGATCAACGCCACCCCGGTCGCGTGGATGTACTGCTCGACCAGATACGTCGTGTAGCAGCCCGCCATGATGAATTCGCCGTGGGCCATGTTGATCACGCCCATCTGACCGAAGGTCAGCGACAGGCCCAGCGCGGCCAGCAGCAGGATCGATCCGAGACTGAGCCCGGTGAACAATTGCCCGATCGCCACTTCCATTTGGTAACTCCCTAATTCGCAACGGCCGGTGGGGTTTCCCCCACCGGCCGCCCCTCATCGTCGGCCCGTGGCTACTTCAGGCCCTTGGCCCAGTCGTAGGACTTCAGGTACGGGTCCGGCGTCACCGGCTTGCCGGAATCCCATACCGTGTAGATCAGGCCGTCCGGGTGGATCTCACCGATCCGCGCGGTCTTGGTGATGTGATGGTTGGCGCCGGTCACGGTGACCGGTCCCTCGGGGGCGTCGAAGCTCACCCCGTCGGCCGCGTTCTGAATGTCGCCCACCGCGAACGACTTCGCCTTCTCGACCATGTTCTTCCACAGGAAGACCGAGGTGTACGCGGCCTCCATCGGGTCGGAGGTGGGCTTGTCCGCGCCGAACGCGGCCTTGTAGGCGGTGACGAACGCCTTGTTCTGCGGGGAGTCGACGGTCTGGTAGTAGTTCCACGCGGTCAGCTGTCCCGCGATGTTCTGCGGCCCGATCCCGGCGACCTCCTCCTCGGCGATGGACACCGAGACGACCGGCATGTCGGCGGGTTTGAGTCCGGCGTTGGCGTATTCGCGGAAGAACGCGACATTGGAATCGCCGTTGAGGGTGTTGAACACCGCGCCCGCCTTGGCATTTCGCACCTTGTTCACGATCGTGGAGAAATCGGTCGAGCCCAGCGGGGCGTAGTCCTCGCCCTTGATCTCGATGCCGTTGGCCGCCGCGTACGCCTTGATCTCCCGGTTGGCGGTCTGCGGGAACACGTAGTCGCTGCCGACCAGATACAGCGAGGTGATGCCGCGCTGCTTCAGATAATCCAGGGCCGGGACGATCTGCTGATTGGTGGTCGCGCCGGTGTAGAAGATGTTCTTGCTGTCCTCGAGTCCCTCGTACTGCACGGGATAGAACAGCAGCGAATTCAGCGATTCGAACTTCGGCTTCATGGCCTTGCGGCTCGACGAGGTCCAGCCGCCGAAAACCGCCGCGACACAATCGGAGCTGATCAGCTTCTCCGCCTTCTCGGCGAACGTCTTCGGATCCGAGGCGCCGTCCTCGGTGACCACCTGAATCTTCTTGCCCAGCACGCCTCCCGCGGCGTTGATCTGATCGACCGCCAGCTTGGTCGAATTGGCGACCGTGACCTCACTGATGGCCATCGTCCCGGTCAGCGAATGTAGGGAACCGACCTTGATGGTGTCCTTGGAGGTGTCGACGCAGGACGCCGCGCTCGTTCCGGAACCGGAATCGTCGCGAGATCCGCAGCCGGACAGCAACACTGCCGACAGGGCGAGGGCGGTGGGCACCGCGATCACACGAGAGACAGACATGGGCAGAACTTCTTTCTGTATACAGCGGGTGTATCCGCGTGCGCCGAAGAGTAGGCGGGAAGTGTTGCCGCTGAATATTTCTCGGTGACAGCCCGATTTCGAATGTTTCGTCGCTGTGAATTCTGCGGAGCGCCAGCGCTGTACGTAGGGGTGATCGAGGTGGACTCGCCCCGGGTCAGCGCAGGACGTACGGGGAGATCGAGCTGCGGTGTTCGCTGATGTCCAGGGATTTGCCCAGCGGGGGGAACGCGCGCTGCGGGCAGTTGGCGCGCTCGCAGACGCGGCAGCCCGCGCCGATGGGAGTCGCCTTGGGGTCGTTGAGGTCCAGGCCGTCGGCGTAGACGACCCGACCGGCGTGGCGCAGTTCGCAACCCAGGCCGATGGCGAAGGTCTTGCTCGGCTCGCCGTAGCGGGTGGCGCGGCGCTCGACGGTGCGCGCGATCCACAGGTACTTGCGGCCGTCGGGCATCTGCGCGATCTGGGTCATGATCCGGCCCGGCGAGGCGAAGGTCTCGTAGACGTTCCACAGCGGGCAGGTGCCGCCCGCGGAGGAGAAGTGGAAACCGGTGGCGGACTGGCGTTTCGACATGTTCCCCGCGCGGTCGACGCGCACGAACGAGAACGGCACCCCGCGCAGCTTCGGCCGTTGCAGCGTCGAGAGCCGGTGACAGACCGTCTCGTAACTCTGGGTGAAGAACGCCGAGAGCCGCTCGATGTCGTAGCGGAAGTCCTCGGCCACCTCGTGGAAGGTCGAATACGGCAGCACGGTCGCGGCCGCGAAGTAGTTGGCCAGCCCCAGCCGCGCGAGCTTGCGGGTGTCCTCGGAGGCGAAAGCGGCCTCCTCGACCAGCTTTTCGATCAGGTCGCCGCACTCCAGATAGGCCAGTTCGGAGGCGAGTTTGAACACCCGCTGCCCGCCGGACAGATAGGGCGCGATCTCCAGGCGACGTTCGGCGGCGTCGAAGCGGTGCAGCACACCGTCGCCCAGATCGATGCGCTCGACGATCTGCACGCCGTGCGCGGTGGTGAGCCGACGCGCGATCTCGCGCTTGAGATCCCCGCCGTGGAACCGCATCCGGGTCGCGAGTTCCTCGGCGGCGGTATCCAATTCGTGGATGTAGTTCTGCCGCTGGTAGAAGAAGTCGCGGACCTCCTCGTGCGGGCGGGAGATCGCGCCCGAACCGCTGCCGTCGGAGAACCGGTCCTCGGTCGCGGCGGCCAGCTGGGCGGTGGTGTTGCGGTAGCGGCGATGCATGTTCACCATGGCCCGCGCCAGGCTCGGATGCGCCGAGACCATCTCCGCGATCTCCTGTGCGTCGGCCTCGATGCCCAACTCCTGATCCATCACGACCTCCTGCAACTCCGCGATGAGCCGGGTGTCGTCCTGGGAGGAGAAGAAGCTGGCGTCCACGCCGAAGATCTCGCTGATGCGCAGCAGCACCGGCACGGTCAGCGGGCGGACATCGTGCTCGATCTGGTTGAGGTAGCTCGCCGAGATCTCCAGCTTCTTGGCGAGCGAGACCTGGCTCAGCCCCCGCTCGGTGCGCAGCTGACGCAGCCGCGCCCCGACGTACGTCTTGGCCATATGCCGAGTCTATGGACGTTTCACAGGGGTGCCAACCAGAAGTTAGCAGGTCTGTTGCGCGATGTGTCACACCCGCGCGTTACGGTCGGACGCGTGCTGTTCTCCCGAGTCGTCGAGGCGTCGCAGGCAGTGCGGGCGACGACCTCGCGCAAGACCAAGATCGCCACGCTCGCCGAGTTGCTGGCGCAGGCGGGGCCGGAGGAGCTCGCCCAGGTCGTCGCGTGGGTGTCGGGTGAGCTCGTGCAGGGCCGCATCGGCACCGGCTGGCGCACGCTCACGAGCCTCGACGTCGCCCCGGCGGCCGAACCCGCGCTGACCGTCGCCGCGGTCGACGCCGCGTTCGGCGAACTCGCGGCGACCGCCGGTTCGGGCTCGGCGGCCCGGCGGCGCGAGCTGCTGACCGCCCTGTTCGGCGCGGCCACTCCCGACGAACGCGAATTCCTGCTGCGCCTGCTCACCGGCGAGCTGCGCCAGGGCGCGCTGACCGCGATCGTCGCCGAGGCCGTCGCCCGCGCCGCCGAGGTGCCGGTCGAGCAGGTGCGCCGCGCCTACATGCTCTCCGGTCAGCTGCCGGTGACGGCGGTCGCGGCCCTGACCGGCGGGGTGGCGGCGCTGGCGGAGTTCCGGCTCGAGGTGGGGCGGCCGATCCAGCCCATGCTCGCGTCCCCGGGGGCGACCCTCGACGACGCGCTCGCCGAATTCGACGGCGAGGTGAGCGTCGAGCACAAGATGGACGGCGCGCGAATCCAGGTGCACCGCAAGGGTTCCCGGGTGTGGGTGTTCACCCGCACGCTGCGCGACATCACCTCCGGCGTGCCCGAACTGGTCCGCTTGGTCACCGAATTACCCTGCGAGAGTGTGGTTCTCGACGGCGAGACGCTGGCCTTGACCGATGCCGGGCGGCCGCGGCCGTTCCAGGAGACCATGAGCCGCTTCGCCACCGTCGATCCGGCGCTGCGGCCCCCCGCCGTGAACTCCACCCGCGAACTGCTGCTGCACCCGTACTTCTTCGACTGTCTGCACCTCGACGGCGTCGACCTGCTCGACGCCCCCCTGAGCGAGCGGCGCGCCGCGCTCACGAAAGTGGCGGGCGCGCACGGCATTCCGGCCCTCATCCGCCCCGACGCCGAGGCCGCGGCCGAATACTTCGACGGCGCCTTGGCCGCCGGGCACGAGGGCGTGATGGTCAAATCGCTGTCGGCGCCCTACGCGGCCGGGCGGCGCGGCCGCGCCTGGCAGAAGATCAAACCCGCGCACACCCTCGACCTCGTCGTGCTCGGCGCGGAATGGGGCTACGGCCGCCGTACGGGTTATCTGTCGAATCTGCATCTGGGCGCGCGCGACCCGGACGGCGGTGACCCGATCATGGTGGGCAAGACGTTCAAGGGCCTCACCGACGCGCTGTTGGCCTGGCAGACAGCCGAATTCCCGCGCCACGAACGCACCCGCGACGAGCACACCGTCTACCTGCGGCCGGAGCTGGTGGTCGAGATCGCCCTCGACGGCGTCCAGACCAGCCCGCGCTACCCCGGCGGCGTCGCGCTGCGCTTCGCCCGCGTCGTGCGCTACCGGCCCGACAAGGAGGCCGCCGACGCGGATACCATCGACGCGGTGCGCGCGCTGTTACCGTCCGGGGCGCGCTGACAGCCGATTCACAGTTTCGTCGCGGACGACCTCGAGGTTCGGCGCCCACCATCGAGGAGTCGGTTCGTCCCGATATGGATCAACTGCCCTGATCCATCCTCGAGCCGCGGCGGCGCCACCCTCGCGGCGTCGCCGTGGGTTCGGAAACTCAGCGACTTCTCAGGCGCATCGCGGCAAACGGCCCGCTTCCCGGGCGCACACTGGGTACCGAGAACCCCGAACCATTTTGCCCGCTGCCAGGCGACGCTACCCCCTGCGTGTCGCCTGGCAGCACCCTTTTCGGTGCTCGCCTGGAGGGGGCCTTCTCAGTACTCGCCCGGCAGCGCCCTCTCAGTACTCGCCAGGCAGCGCCCCCTCAGTACACGCCAGGCAGCCCTCTCAGTACTCGTACTCGTTCAGTCGCGGTAGTCGGCAGCGGCCCGCGTCGATCTCCGACACCAGGTCCGCGTAGGCGGTCGCCAGTTCCGACAGCCGCCGCCAGGCGTCATGGGCCAGCCAATCCGGCGTGCTGGTCAGGGCGAGATAGGCGAGCGCGGAGAACTGCGCGAGCCGGTCGACGACCGTGCCCACGGTCTCGGTGTGCAGCCGGGCGCCCCCGGGCGCGGGCGGCAGTTTCGCGATCACCCACCGATCGATCTCGTGCACCAGCTGCGCGCGTTCGCGATCGATCTCGGCGGTCTCGGCCGCGGCGAGCCGCCGCTCGTGCAGTTCGGCCAGCCGTCGCGCACAGCGCAGCACGAAGTGATCGCCGGGCTCGAGCCCCCGGCACGCTTGCAGCAGAAGGTCTTTCGGGGGGAGCGATACCACGGCCGCAATATTGCCCCTCCGATATCTCTGATCGGCAACGGAATTCGATTCGGCCACTGTGATCTTGATCGTTCACGACATCGGGGTGTCGCCCACCTGTGAGATGCCACGATTCCCGGTGCGCGCCTGAACATCTCGCAGCAGCACCCGCAGCAGCTCGGCCAGCTCGTGCCGTTGCTCCGGGCTCAGGGTGTCGAGCAGCTCGAGTTCGCGATGCAGCACGGAATCGACCGTGCGCTCGACCAATTCGTGGCCCGCGTCGGTGAGTTCGACCCAGACGGTGCGATTCGCGGGGTCGGTGCGGCGGCGAACCAGCCCGTCGCGCTCGGCGCGGGCGACCCGCTGCGAGATCGCGCCCGGGGTGACGAGCGTGCGCTCGGCGAGCTGGCGGGTACTGAGCGTGTACGGGGGCGAACTGCGCCGCAGGACGCTGAGCAGATCCAGGGTCGCGGTGTCGACGCCCGCGCCCGCCAGCACCCGGCGGCGTTCCTCACCGAACAGCTTGGCCAGCTGCCACAGCCGCGTGACGACCCCGATCGAATCCGTCGGCGTCCCAGGACGTTCCCGCTGCCAGGCCGCCGCGATCTCATCGGCCCCGTCGGTGTGCTCCATCCGAACCCTCCGCTTGCGATTTAGACCTAAACGACTATCGTTGCTGTCGTACGTTTAGACCTAAACACCCTATCGGAGGCTCTCTGATGGCACGCACAGTCCTGGTCACCGGCGGCGGCACCGGCATCGGCTACGCCACCGCCGAACGCTTCGTCGCGGACGGTGACACGGTCTACCTCACCGGCCGCCGAACCGAGGTCCTGGAAAAGGCGGCCGCCACCCTCGGCCCCACCGCCCACCCCCTGACCTGCGACCACGCCGACCCCGAAGCCGTTGCCGCACTGGTCGACCGGCTGCCCGACCGCCTCGACGTCCTGGTCAACAACGCCGGCGGCAACACCGGCTTCGACCTCCCCGCGGCCGAGACCCTGACCGACCTCGCCCACCGCTGGTGGTCCAATCTCAACGCCAACCTCCTCAGCGCGGTGCTCACGGCCAACGCCGTCGCCGACCGCCTCCCCGAAGGCGGCTCGGTGATCAGCCTGGGCTCCATCGCGGCCCCCCAAGGCTCCGACTCCTACGGCGCCGCCAAGGCCGCCCTCGCCTCCTGGAACATCCACCTGGCCCGAACCCTCGGCCCACGCCGAATCACCGCCAATGTGGTCGCGCCGGGGTACATCGCGGATACGGAGTTCTTCCGGGACAAACTGACGGAGGAGCGGCGGAATACGTTGGTGGGCAACACATTAACGGGACGTCCCGGTGAACCGGCCGATATCGCCGAGACGGTGTATTTCCTGGCATCCCCGGGCGCTCGGCACATCACCGCCCAGACGATCTACGTCAACGGTGGCTCGTACGCGACGCACTGAAACCCATCCTCCCGGTGGCCGCCTCCGAACAACTAATATGTTGAACATGAGTACACACAGCCTGCGAGAACTCCGTGCTCAACTCGGCGCGGTGGTGCGGGGGGTGGCGGCCACTGGTGAGGAAGCGATCATCACCGACAGCGGCAGCGAAATCGCGGTCATCATCTCCATGGCCGACTATGAACGCCTTCACGAACACGCCGACCTCCTCGACGCCCTGCGGCTGCGCGACCTCCGCGGCGAACGGTTCAAGACGATGACCATGGGAGAAATGCTCGACTCCCTCGGCGTCGACCCCGCCGAGCTCCTCGCCTCGTGACCACGAGAACGCGCATCGAGTTCCACCCCGAGGTCCTGAAACAACTCCAACGCCTCCCCCGAGAGGCGTTCGGCACCGCCCTGCGCATGATCCTCGACCTGGCCGATGAGCCCCGCCCACCGGGTGTGAAGAAGATCGTGGGTAGCGCGAGCGATTGGCGAATTCGCTTCGGGCAGTACCGAATTGTGTACAGCATTGACGACGACGCGCGGGTGATCACGATCTTCATGGTGGCGAAGCGTTCGGATGCCTATCGGTGAGTGTGATAGCCACGGCAAGTCTTGTGCGCCACGTCGAACGGGCCTCGACCAACACGTAGTCTACCTCGGTAGGATGAGCGTTCCTACTACGGGTAGCATTGAGGGTGTGAAGTTGAGTGTCAGTCTGCCAGAAGAAGATGTGGCCCTACTCGACGAGGTAGCGCGAGAGCGGGGTCTCCCATCGCGTTCGGCGGCGTTGCAGGAGGCGATTCGCCTACTTCGCGAATCTGGGCTGTCGGATGCGTACGCTGCGGCTTGGTCCGAGTGGGAGACGTCCGAAGATCAAGAACTATGGGACGAGGCCACCGGCGACGGGTTGTCCTGAGTGCGGCGGGGAGAGATTCGGCTGGTCGATTTCGAACCTGTGCGGGGCGCCGAGACGAACAAACGTCGACCCGCCGTGATCGTGAGCAACGATCGCGCCAACGAGACAGCTCGGCAGTTGGGACGAGGCGTGATCACCGTCGTACCGATCACCAGCAACACCGCGCGGGTCTATCCGTTTCAGGTGTTCTTGAGCAAAGAGCTCTCCGGCATCAAGGTGAACTCGAAGGCGCAGGCCGAACAAGTACGCTCGATCGCCGTCGACCGTATCGGCCCGGCTCTGGGTCAACTGCCAGAAGTCGTTGTAGACGCGATCGATCGAGCCCTGCGTTTGCATCTCGATCTGTAGCGCGGTCAAGCCTCACGGAGCGTCGGCTCCCAGCCAGTCGAAGACGCCTGGGAGACGGCCCTCGTCGCGAATCACGTGCGCGCAGCGCCGTCCGGCCAGATCACCTCGACAGGTATCCCCTTCTCCCGCGCCAAGGCCACCACGCTCCCCGTGCCGCTGCGCTCACCGTCCTGCCCATCCCACACGGCGATCAATCGGTCACAGCTTCCGAGTACGGCCTCATTCGCCGCCTCATAAGCGTCGGCATGCGCCTCGTCGAAATCCATGACCCGAACCTCGGCGGCTCGCTGTACGAATTCATCGAACTTCGGCGCGTGGTCGGGCTTCACCTTCCGCTCCCGATAGTTCCGCGACGGGAGCACGACCTCGAGGCGGCCTCCAGAATCGAGGACGGCTTGGGCGAACACCGAATCCGCGCCGCGCGCAATGCAACTCACCCCGACGAGATCGGTGGCGTCTGCCCTGGGTAGTCTCCGCACGATCTCGTTGTACACGAGGGGCACCGTTTCGGCCGTGATGTTCATGTGCCCGGTCACGCCTATTCGCAATTTCCGATCCTCCTACACCATCACATCAACGAGGACACATCCGTTGGCGGCACTTGTCGAGCAGAGCTGTGGCGCCGGTCCCTGCCCATATGACCTGCATACCTGAAACCTCGTCCCCTCGGTCGGCGCTTAGGCCAGCGGAACAACGTGATCATGCGGGCCATCGTGCATACCGTGGACGTATGTCGACCGACCTCGTGAGCTGGGCAGCCGATCTCGCACGGCAACACCTCGCGCGCCTGCCTCGGCGGACGGCCCACGTCGAAGGGGTAGCTCGCCGGGCAGCCCTCGCGGCCGAGGTGGTGGACGATCCGGGGTTGCTCGTGGCGGCTGCTTGGCTGCACGATATCGGCTACGCGCCGCACCTGATTCGGACGGGTTTCCATCCCATTGACGGCGCTGAGTTCCTGCGAGAATCGGGCGCGCCGGAACGATTGTGCGCACTCGTGGCGCATCACTCGTGCGCCTGGGTCGAGGCGCGTAACCGACAGCTTCACATCGATGACTGGTCCGACGAATTCACGCCGCTGCGGGACGCTCTGTGGTGGGCCGACATGACCACGACAGCCGATGGTCGCGATACGACCTTCTCGGCCCGCTTGGCGGACATCCGCGAACGATACGGCGCGGAACACGTTGTCGCGCGGTCGATCAGGGAAGCAGAGTCCGCCTTGCGGGAGGCTGTGCGACGGACCGAAGAACGGATCGTTCCTCACATGAAGTAGGGTCTGCCGCCGCTCGGCCAGTGGTCCGTAGGATTCCCGCCTGGCTGCTGTGGACAACTCCGATGTCCCGTCGTACATGCGAGCACACCGTAGTCGCCGCGATACTCATGGGGCCGGTCACGGCCTACTCCGCGCTCTCCTCCTTCGGAAAGTACCGCAATAACACGACATCACCGATCCGTGTGGTGTCCACCAACCGCATCCGACGCCGCGTACCACCCGGAAACTCCGCTGGATTCACGAATCGCGGCGCATCGGCTTGGCCGATCAGGAGAGGTGCAATGGCGACGTGGAGTTCGTCCGCGAGACCGGCGGAAAGCACCGCGGTGTGGATGCTGGTGCCCCCTTCGATCATGAGCCGAGCGATACCTCGCTGCCCCAGATCGTCCAGCAGAGAACCGAATTCGACGTTCTCCCCGAGCGAGACCACGGTCGCCAATTCGCCGAGACGATCGCGCAGCGCCTTCGCCCCGGTATCGGTGGTGTAGACGATCGGCCGCCGGTCCTCGACCCCGTGATGCCAGAACTTGGCCTCCGGATCGAGCTCTCCCGACGCGGAGACGACGACCTTCTGCAAATGAGCCGGTTTACCCGCGGCCACCCGAGCCGAAAGCCGAGCCTCGCTCTTGATGATCAGCCGCGGATTGTCCCGCCGAAGCGTCTCGGCCCCAATGAGAATCGCATCGCACTCGGCCCGCACCTGATCCACCCGGTCGAAGTCCTCGGGGTTGGAGAGGTTGAGCCGCTCGGGCACCAGGTCGTCGATGTAGCCGTCGACGCTGACGGCTACGGACAGGACTACGTATGGTCGGGGCATCCCAAGTCCTTCCATTCCTGATACGCAGTGACGAACTCGTCGACACCAGGTTCCTTGCTACCGGGGTCTACGGCTCTCCTCAGCTCTCCCACCTTCGCCATGATCCGACCGGACTCGGTGCCCAACCCTATGCGCAACGCCTCGAGGCCGAGCCGGACAGCCGGCTCCATATCTCCCGTCCGCATGTGTGCGACAGCCGTGCGGGCCACATAGAGCCCCCGGTCTCGTGGGTAGCCCGCTTGCATTCTGGCGGTTGCGTCCGCGAACAAGACTGTGGCGGAACGAGTTTCGCCAATTTCGGCGAGGCTGAATGCTTGATAGGCGTCGATGTACGAGTGGTCGAGAAAGAAGCCCCACACTGGATCCGCTTCCGCCCTGTTGACCATAGATCGTGCCTTATCGTAACTGCGCGCACTGGCGCTCCTGTCGCCCGCCAAAGCCTCGGCGTGCGCACAGAAGGTGACGGCGGCCGCCGCGAAGAGGGAATTCGGCGGTGCCGTCCGTCGCGCTCCCTCGGCGAATGCCTTTCCTCCGGTGAAATCATCCATATCGCAGGCCAATTGGCTCATTCGCACCAGGGACAGCCCGATGCAGTAGTCGTCTCCCAGTTGGTGTGACCACGCCAGCGCCTTCTCCGCCCAATGCCGAGATTGCGAGAACATCCGCTGATCCTGGAACTGCCAGGCGGCGGTTTCGGCATACATCACGAGCAGTCGGAGAAGGGCCTGCGCGTCGACGGTCTTGGCGAGACGCAGGGCCTGCATCCGTTGAATCGCCGTAAGTACCTCGGGCAGAGTGTGTCTGGCTCCGTACAGATTGTCGGATTCGATGATCGTCATCCGCTTGTCCGTGAAGTGCCGAATGTGGTCCACCTTCGTGTCGGCGAAGACCGCGGCCAAGGGTTGGGAGGACAGAGTCGCACCGGCCACTCCGGCGCCGATGCCGAGGACGAAATCGCGGCGCGGGACCGGCACCAGCACCACCTCTCCCGTGACGGTTCGTTTCGGCACCCACACACTCTCGCTGTCGATGCCGGAGCCGAGCAGCGCATCGAGCTCGTGCGCGGTCTCCACCTTCACGGTAGCCGGACCATTGAGAATCGACCAGAACCGCTCCACCACAACGGGATCGGACTGTCGCAACTTGTGATCCATCCGCAAGGCGTAGCGCGGGGTGAGCCGGATGCTCTCCTTGCGGCGCTCCCACTTCTTCACAGCCTCGACCGATACTCCGGCCCACGCCGCGAATCTCTCCTGTCCGAGCCGGGTGGCTTCCCGCAGGGCAGCTGCTTCGCGGCCGGTCCATTTCATGCAGGCATTCATCCGTTGAGCCCCCGATCAACAGGTTGAGTGCACCGAGAGTACCTCTTCGGTACCCCGCTGGTGCCTGGTCCGAACAAGCCGAACACGGAATCGTCGAAATGGTACATAGCGCAGCCCGTCTCGAATCGCCGAAAGGAAGACATGGAACCGACTGAGTATCACGTCCGGAATCGGCACGCGGCATGTTCGATCGGAGGAGAGGCCGTGTTGCTCGACCATTCCATCTCGGTAGAGCAAGCCCATCGAATCATGCGGCAACACCGAGCTTGCCGTGCTGTCTGGTGTCCGATGAAGGCAGCAGCGTTCGGCTGTCTCGTTCGTGCGGGCAGGATCGTGCCGCCCTCGCTTTCGCCACGTGAGCGGGCCGCTGCACGCGGAATAGTCTTCCCAGCCCTCGACGACGATTTTTCGGCACCGATGAGTCCGTATTTTCGAACATTGCTGAGGGTGCTGGAGAGACTCGCCGACGTCGAGGGAACGCACATCGTATCGTCGTTCATCGACGCGGGGAACTGATTCTCATGTGTGGTGCCGAGGCCAACTCCCCTCGATGCTCGGTAGCGGGAGAATTGGAGGTGACTTGGCGAGTCGAGCCCGACCGTCACCAGCTCACGATCATCTCGGTCCGCGACGTTTCGACAGGCGCCTTCGTGCTGTCCTTCACACCCGGCCACGAGCCCGATCTGGCCTTCTCACGTGAAAAGTGGCCGCGCTACGAAGCGGTGTGGAACGCGGTACGGCACGACTACTGGACTTCTTTTCATATCCCCTGAAACCCCTTCGAAAGCGAGGTATTCAAATGGTTGCCGAAGGTTCTACGCTCGCGCGACGTGCGCTGGGCCGAAAGTTGAATGAGCTCCGGGCAAAGGTCGAGATAAGTCAAGCGCGGGCTGCCAGCTTTCTCGGTATTTCTTCACAGACGATGGGCCGACTGGAGGAAGGGTTGTCGGTTCGGTCGGCCTCCGACCTGTATATGAATACGCTGTGCGATCGCTACCAGGTCTCCGATGCGACGCGGCGGCTGATTTTGGCTCTCGCGCACGAGGTGAGAGTCACCGCGAAGCAGGGGGGTGGATGGTGGCGTCCAAATCTGGACAGGAGTTCCGACCACTTCGATCATCTTCCAGTCCTGCAAGAGGCTGCTGATCGCTTGACGACATGGCATGTCATCCTCCTACCCGAGATTGTGCGGACAGTGGAATACCAGCGCGCAGTAGAGTGGACGAGATCACCCAATGTACCCACCGGTGAGATCGAGGAGCGGATCGAATACTGGACGCAACGGCAGCGGCGCTTGGACGATCCAGACTTCACCGTCGAGATCCTCTTGTCGGAGGCCGCGGTCCGCGAAGAACTGGGTGGAGCCGGGGTGATGGACGAGCAGCGGCGGTATCTGGCGGAGATCGGTGAGCGACCCAATATTTCGATTCGCGTGGTCCCCTTCAACGCCCGCAATCATATCGGAGCGGTTGTCGGATCCTTCTCGCTCATGCGATTTCCGCTTCTGTCCCAGACGAAGTTCATCGAACCACCGGTCGTCTATATCGAAGAGTATGTTGGTGAACTGTATTTGGAACGTTCGGAGGAAGTTCGCGGCTACGAGACAGTGCTGATGGAACTTCGAAGGGTCGCGCTGGACGAAAACGACTCCAGGAGAATGCTTTTGGGTCTGGTGCGCGGAGGGTGACCACTACACCAGATCCACCTGCACCCCCGCATCCCTGATAGCCGCAACAGATTCCGGATCGGCGGCCGTATCCATCACCAACACATCAATATCCCCAATAGGGCAAATCCGAGCCAACGCCGTCTTCTCCAACTTGTCGGCCGTGGCCACCGTGATCACCCGATCCGCTCTCCGTACCATCTCCGCATTGATCCCGGACTCGTCCAGATGACGCCCCTGCGCACCGCCCTCGGCCGTGATCGCGTTGACACCGAGAATGCAAGTGTCCAAACGCAATTCGGCCATGGCGCGCTCGGCCAACGGTCCGTGCAGCTCGTACGACTCCCGCCGCGCCTGCCCACCGATGCAAATCGTGCGCAGGTGCGGGCGGAGCACCATCTCTCCAGCGATATTCAAAGCGTTGGTCACGATGGTCAACTCCGCCAGGTCGGCGCGCCCGGCCAGGGCGCGCGCGACCGCGGTCGTGGTCGTCCCTCCGTTGATCCCGACCACCTCACCCGGATTCACCAGGCTCGCGGCGTGTTCCGCGATTCGCTGCTTGGCCGCGTCCGCGCCTCGATACCTGGCGGGCAGGTCGTAGGCGACCGACGTCGCCACGATGCCCCCATGCGTCCGCGTCGCCAACTGCTGATCGGCCAGCGCCGTGAAATCCCGCCGAACCGTCGCGGGCGACACCCCCAACCGCTCGGCGGCCTCCTCCACCGACAACCGCCCGCTGTCGGCGAGCAACTCCAGCAGCCGTGTCCAGCGCACGGAACGGTCTGTGGCGGAGGTCATTTGACGCTTCCGGCGGTGAGTCCGGCTACCAGGCGTTTCTCGATGAGGGCGAACAGGATCACTACGGGCACGATGCCGACGGTAGAGATGGCGAAGACATATTGCCAAGCCGTGTCGTATTGGCCGACGAACTTGGTGAGGGCGACCGAGAGCGGCTGGTTCTCGGGGGTGGTGAGGATCACCAGGCTGGCGGCGAATTCGTTCCAGCAGGAGACGAACGCGAAGATGGTCGCGGTGACGATGCCGGGCCAGACCAGCGGCAGGCTCACCCGGGTGAGGATCTGCAGGCGACTCAGGCCGTCGAGTTGGGCGGCCTCCTCGATCTCGACGGGGATCGAGGCGAAGAAGCTGTGCAGGATCCAGACCGCGAACGACAGGTTGAACGCGGCGTTCACCAGGATCATGGCCAGCCAGGTGTCGTTGATGCCGAGCGTGAAGAATTCCCGTAGCAAACCCGTAACCAGCACCACCGGCTGCAACATCTGGGTTACCAGCACCAGGCCGAGGAACGCGGCCTTGCCCGGAAAGCGCCGCCGCGCGGTGTAATACGCCGCGGGGATCGCCACCAGCAGGACCACCGCCGTCGCGCACACCGAGATGATCAGGGTGCTCACCAGATTGAACGGCAGCGGCGTCTCCGGCGTGTGCCACATGGTCGCGTAGTTACCGGGCCGCCACTGCTCGGGCAAATAGGTCGGCGGAATCCGTAGTATCTCCGCTCTCGGCTTGAGCGAGCCCAGCACCATGACGAGGTACGGGATCAGGAACAGTGCCGCCAGCACGACGCCGACCGCAGTCAGATCCCAGCGGCGCCGCGTCTTCCGTGACGAATGGCGCGGCGCCGCAACACTTTCCGCGACCAGCTCGTCGGCCGCCCGCTCGACGGTGACGGGATTGGATGCGGTCATCGCGCCTCCTCGCGCGCCGAGCGGGTGAGCCGCACATACACCGCGATGATCACCACGATCAGCACGAAGTTGAGCACGCTCATGGCCGCCGCCGTGGCGACCTGCTGGTTCTGCCGAATCAGCTTGAAGGTCAGGGTGGTCGTCGTATCCGCGTCGAAACCCGCGATGCTGCCGGTCAACACCTGCAGGATCGGCAGCGAATTGAACACGTTGATGATGTTGATGATCGTCGCCACCGCGATCGCCGGCCGCAACTGCGGCAGCGTCAGATGCCGGTAGCGCTGCCAGGCGCCCGCCCCGTCGACCCGGCCCGCCTCCTCGATCTCCGCTGGAATCCCTTGCAGCCCAGCGAGAATCGTGTACGTCGTGAACGGCACCGAGACGAACACCGCCACCCCGATCGCCACCAGGAACGCCGGACCCGCCTGTTTGGTGAACCCGAAACCCCGGTCCAGCACGCCGATGTCGACGAGGAACCGGTTCGCGATGCCCACATCCGGGTCCAGCAGGTAGGCGAAGATCGTCGTCGTCATCACCACCGACGCCGCCCACGGCACCAGGATCGCCAGCCGCACCAGCGTGCGCCCCGGGAAATCCTTGTTCAGGAACTGCGCCAGCGCCGCCGAGAACACCAACGTCAGCAGCACGACCGCGACCACCCACACGACGGTGTGCAGCAGAATCGAGCCCAACTCGTCGATGGCGAACAGCTTGCGGAAGTTCGCCAGCCCGGCCGGGCCGCGATCCTGCCCGTACGGGCTCAGATCGCGGGTGCTGGTCCACACCATGTACCCGGCCGGGAAGGCGACGACGCCGGCAATCAGCACCAGTACCGGGCCGATCCACGGCAGCGCGCGCAGCGCTCTCAACTCGCCGCCTGCTGGATCTTGCCCAGCACCGCGCCCGGATCGGCGCCCTGGGCGACCGTACCCATCTGTTGGCGGATTGCGCCTTGAGCCGCACCCCACTTGGGGTTGTTGCTCGGGTAGAACCGCGCCGCGGGCAGCGTCGCCCCGAACGCCTTGGTGACCGGATCCTCGGCGAGCGCCTGCGCGCCACTGTTGGTGATCGGGATGAAATGTTCGGCCTTCACGAAGTCGGCGTAGACCTGCGGGGAGTAGAAGTAGGTCAGGAACTTCTTGATCGCGGCCTGCTTCTTGCCGTCCTTCTTGAACGCCATCAGATGATCGGCCACGCCGAGCGTGACATGCTCACCGGTCTTGGTCGGCGACGGCGCGGTCGCGTACTTCAGGCCCGGATTCTTCTGCGCGATCTGGCCGATGGTCGGGGGCAGGCCCTCGATCATGCCGATCTTGCCCTGGATGAACGCGTTGATGACGTCGGCGCGGTTGGTCGCGCCCGGATTCGATTGCGTCGCACCGGATTCGGCGAGTGCCTTCATCGCCTGCACGCCCTCGCGGTTCTGCGGGGTATCGACGGTGATCTTGTCGCCGTCGGACCAGTTGCCGCCCGCGCCGAAGGTCCAGATCGAGGTCTCGCCCTGCGCCTCCTCGCTGCCCAGCGGCAGGCCGTAGCCGGAGACGCCGCCGCCCAGCGCCTGGATCTTCTTGGCGTCGTCGGTCAGCTCGGCCCAGGTCTTGGGCGGGGCGTCGATCCCGGCGCGGGTGAACAGGTCGGTGTTGAAGAACAGGGTGCGGGTGGAGGCGAAAAGCGGTAGCGCCCACTGGGTTTCGTTGATGGAGGCGTTCTTGGCGAAGCCCGGCTGGATGTCGGTGAGCACCGACTGCTCGACGATGTCGGTCGCCGGATACAGCTTGCCGTCGGTCGCGAAGCTCGAGTACGCGTCGATATTGAGGATGTCCGGCGTGGTGGAGTCGCTCTGCAACTTGGTGCGCACCACGTCGTTGATCGAATCCCAGGACTCCGTCTGCAGATTGACCTTGATGTCCGGATTCTGCTTCTGGAAGTCGGAGATGATCTTGTCCCATTCCGACTTGGTGCCGTCGCTGTAGACCGGGGCCAGGAAGGACAGGGAGTTGGGGTCGGCGTCGTCGGACTTCGAGCCGCCGAACCCGCAGGAGGACACCGCCAATGCCAGGCCGGTGAGCAGCGCGAACGACGAAAGAGCGCCGCGGAGTGGACGTTTCACGAGCGAGACCTTTCAATGAACAATCCGTTTGAAAGGAATGTAGCGCCTGGAGTGATCGAATGTGACCGTTTTGGTTGTTAAGTTGACATGAACGATCATTCGGGTTGATCCTGGGGACGTGCCGACCTCTGCTGACCGCATCCCCGAAACCCACCTGGCCGCCGAGGTGGCCACCCAGCCCGACGACTGGACCCGGGCCGCGACCGTCGCCGCCGAGCACGCCACGCTCCTGCCGCGTCCCGGCGAGCGGGTCGCCGTCATCGGCTGTGGTACCTCGCTTTTCATGTCCCGTGCCATTGCCGAGCTACGGGAATCGTCCGGGCAGGGACTCACCGACGCCTGGCCTGCCAGCGCGGTCCGCGACCGCGAGTACGACCGGTATCTGGTGATCTGCCGTTCCGGCACCACCACGGAGGTGGTGGACGCCATGCGCGCGATCCCCGCCGGGGTGCCGCGCACGGTGATCTGTTCGAGCCCCGGCACGCCGGTGCTGGAGCTGGGCGATCCGATCCTCATCGACGACGTGGATGAGCGCTCGGTGGTCCAGACCCGTTTCGCCACAACGACTTTGGCGATCCTGCGGTGGCATCTGGGTGAGGATCTGTCCCCGGCCGTGGCCCAGGCGCGGGAGGTGCTCGCCGAGGATCCGGCCGTCGCCCTCGCCGACGTCCGGCATGCCCAGCAGATCACCTTCGTGGGCCTGGGATTCGCCGCGGCCATTGCCGAGGAGGCCGGGCTCAAGCTGCGGGAATCCTGCCAATCGTGGGCGGAGAGCTATTTGGCTACGGAATATCGGCACGGGCCGATCAGCATTGCCGCGCCGGGGCGGGCGGTGTGGGCATTCGGGTCGGTGGATCCTTCGCTGGCGCAGGAGGTTCGGGCTGCGGGGGCGCATTTCGAGCGGCGCGATATCGATCCGATGGCCGATCTTGTCCGGTTGCATCGGTTGTGTGTGTTGCGGTCGGCGGATCTGGGGTTGGATCCGGATCATCCGCGCGGGTTGAACCGGTCGGTGATCCTCGAGTGACGGGGCGGTGGTGAGCGCCGTGGGTGGGGAAGGGCGTGGGCGGGCGGGTCGGCGGGGTGTCGGTTCGGCGGGGGGTGGTGGTCGGGTAACGGATGGCTCGGGTGGAGGTCGAGGTCGGGTCGGTGGTGGTCGGGTAGCGGATGATTCGGCTGGGGCTCGGGATCGGGCCGGTGGTGGTCGAGTAACGGATGATTCGGCTGGGGCTCGAGGTCGGGCCGGTGGTGGTCGGGTAGCGGGTGATTCGGCTGGGGCTCGGGATCGGGCCGGTGGTGGTCGGGTAGCGGGTGATTCGGCTGGAGCTCGAGGTCGGGCCGGTGGCGGGGCGACTGGGGGATCGGTCGGTGACGCTTGGGCGAGCGGGGACGAGGTTGCCGGGGACGGGTTGGTGCTGGCTGTCGACGTCGGGGGGACGACGATCAAAGGGGAGATCACGAATTCCGCTGGGGCCGTGTTGTATTCGGGGACGGTGGCGACTCCGCGCGGGGCGGCGGCGTTCGATGCCGTGGGTGATCTCGGGGCGGCGTTGCTGTCCGGTGTGTCGGCCGAACACGGGCCGGTGGTGCGGGCGGCGGTGGTGTTGCCGGGCATTGTCGATCCCGAGCGGGGGCTGGCGGTGTTCAGCAGCAATGTGGGATGGCGGGATGTGTTGGTGGGGAACCGCTTTCGGGATCGGTGGGGGATGCCGGTGTTGATCGAGCACGACGTGGCGGTGGCGGGGTGGGCGGAGTGGCGGTTCGGGGCGGGGCGGGGGTTCGACGATGTGTGCGTGGTCATTCTCGGGACGGGGATCAGTGGGACGTTGTCCGTCGATGGGCGACTCGTGCGCGGGGCGGCGGGGCAGGCGGGCGAGTACGGGCACATTCCCGTGCGTCATCGGGACGGATTGCCTTGTCCCTGCGGCAGTTTCGGCTGTGTGGAGACCGTGGCCTCGGGAGCGGCCATCGCTCGGGCGTATACCGCTCGCACCGGTCGGACCGTGTCGGGAGCGGAGGCCGTCTTCGCGGTCCTCGACGCCGATCCCGATGCCCGCGCGGTGGTCGACGACGCGGTGGACGCACTGGCCGAGGGGCTGTTAGGGGTGATTCACGCGTCCTGCCCGAGTGTGGTCGTGCTCGGCGGCGGGCTGGCGGGGGCGGGGGCCGTGCTGGTCGACGCGGTGCAGGAGCGGTTCGATCGGCTGGTGCGGGTGGCGGGGGTGCCTCGGGTGGTACTGGGGGAGTACGGGGCTCGTGCGGGTTTGGTGGGAGCGGCGCGGTATGCGCGGTTGGGAAGGTTGGTATGAGGGGCATTCGCTCGCGTGCCGGTTCGTTCGCCCGGGGCGATGTCACCTGGAGGTCGCGCTTGTGCCCGGAGGAATTTCCGGCCCGGGGTTTACGGCCTTGCTCGCGTCGGGACGCTCTCGGGTCATGCGTTCCGTGGTCGGTCGGGCAAGCTTGCGGCCGGAGATCGGGAAGAGCGGAAGGTGGGTGGGTGTGAACGAGCTGGTGCTTCGAGGGCGGATCGTCACCGGGGGCAGGGTCGTCGATGACGGTGTGGTGACAGTTCGTGGGCAGCGGGTTGTCGCCGTGCAGGCGCTGGCGGAGTGGGCCGCGGGGCGGGCGGGCTCGGAGATTCCACCGTTTCTCGGGACCGTCCTGCCGGGTCTGGTCGATATTCACAACCACGGTGGTTTCGGTTCTCGATTCGATACCCGGGATCCGGAGGAGGCGCGGGCGGCGGCGCGATTTCACCATCGGGAGGGGACCACCAGCGTGGTGGCGAGCGTGGTGACCGGGCCGGGGGACGAGATGGTGGCTCAGGTTCGGGTGCTGGCGGAAGTCGTTGCGAGCGGGGATGTTTCGGCAATTCATGCCGAAGGGCCGTTTCTCTCGGTGGCGCGGTGCGGGGCGCAGGATCCGCGGTTTCTGATCGATCCCGACATCGGGTTGATCGAACGGTTGTTGGCCGCGGGGGACGGCGCGGTGCGGATGATGACATTGGCGCCGGAGCGCGCGGGGTTCGGCGAGGCGGTACGGGTGTTGTCCGGGAATGGTGTGGTCGTCGCGTTGGGACACAGCGACGCGTCCTACGCCGAGTTTCGTGCGGCGTTGCGGCCGGACGGACCGGGCGCCGTCGTCACCCATCTGGCCAATGGCATGCCACCGATGCATCATCGCGCTCCGGGACCGGCGGCCGCTGGGCTGGTCGCCGCCGCCGACTCGGACGTGTATGTCGAACTGATCGGCGACGGTGTCCACGTCGATGCGGGCTTCGGCGCCCTGGCCTTCGCCACCGCGCGCGGACGCGTCGCGCTCATTACCGACGCCATGCAGGCCGCGGGCCTCCCCGACGGCGACTACCGATTGGGTACGCAACAAGTACGGGTCGAGAACGGGACCGCCCGCATCGCCAACGGCTCGATCGCGGGCGGCACCTCGACGCTGCTGCGCTGCCTGCGCTGGGCCGTGCGGGAATGCGGTGTGCCGCTCGTGGACGCGGTGCGCGCGGCGACGGCGACGCCCGCCGCGGCACTCGGTCTGACCGATGTGGGCGATTTGCGGCCCGGCATGTTCGCCGATGCGGTAGTGGTGGACGACCAACTGGGGTTGCGTCGTGTGCTACGTCAGGGACAGTGGTTGACGTGATCCTCACCGTCACCATGAACCCGGCCTACGACATGACCTACCGCGTGGAACAGTTCGAACGCGGAAAGGTTCACCGGGTGCTCTCGGTCGAACAACGTATCGGGGGCAAGGGCATCAATGTCGCCCGGGTGCTCAATCAGCTCGGAAGGTACGCGCGCGCAACGGGTTTCGCCGATTTCACCTTCGCCGCGGCCGCCGAGCTGGAACTGCCCGTCGACTTCGTGCACGCGCTGCCCTGGGTGCGCCGCACGCTCGTGATCAGCGAATCCGACGACGGCACGGCGACCTCGCTGTGGGAACCCGGTGCGCGGGTGAGCGATCCGTACGCGGTGGATCAACTCATGGTCCGGGTCAACGGGCTGCTGCCCGACACGAACGGCATGGTGGTGTCGGGCTCGCTGCCCGGCGGGGTCGGTCCGCAGGTGCCCGCCAAGCTGGCGCGCGCCGCGCTGGCCGCCGGGGTGCCGACCATCTGCGACGTCGACGGCCGGGCGCTGGAGCTGGCGTCGGAGGTGCCCGGGGTGGTGCTGATGCCCAATCGCGATGAGCTGCACCAACTCACCGGCGTCGCGGCCGACACGCCCGAACAGGTGGTCGCCGCGGTACGGCCGCTGCTCGAGCGCGGAGTGCGCGCGGTGGTCGCGACCCGCGGCGGCGCGGGCATGGTCGCGGTCACGGCCGACCGCGCCTGGTCGGCCTCGATCCCCGAACCCATGGCCGGAAACCCCACGGGCGCGGGCGACGCCGCGGCCGCCGCCGTCATCGGCGCCCTGGCCGCCGACGACAAACCCGACTGGCCGCGGTTACTGATCGACGCCGTAGCCACCTCCGCCGCGGCCGTGGTCATCCCCGTCGCCGGCGAGATCGACCGCACGGTACGGACCCGCCTGACTCCCACTGTCGTGATCACCGAATTGAGCATTACCTAGGAGAACTCGCATGACCCTGCTGCCTGTCCCCGACCTGATCGCCGCCGCTCGGCCCGGTGGTTTGGGGGCGTTCAATGTGATCGCACTCGAGCATGCGGAGGCGATTGCGGCGGCGGCTGAGTCGGTGAGAAGGCCTGCGGTGCTTCAGATTTCGCAGAATACGGTGCGGTACCACGGTTCGGTGAAGCCTTTGGTGCGGGCGTGCCTCGCGATTGCGGAGGATAGTTCGGCGCCGTTGGCGGTGCATTTGGATCACGCCACTGAGCGCGAGTTGATTGAGGCGGCCGTGGAATTGGGGATCACCTCGGTCATGTACGACGGTTCCGCGCTCGACTACGCCGAAAACGTCTCCAGCACAGCCGAAATCGTCCGCTGGTGCCATGAGCGCGACGTCTTCGTCGAGGCTGAACTCGGTGAGATCGGGGGGAAGGACGGCGCCCACGCCCCCTGGGTCCGTACCGACCCGGACGAAGCGGTCGCATTCGTCGCCGCGACGGGGGTCGACGCCTTGGCCGTGGCCGTCGGCTCCTCCCATGCCATGTCCACCCGAGATGCCCGCCTCGACGACGAGTTGATTGCGCGGCTGGCCGCGAAGGTTCCGGTTCCGTTGGTCCTGCACGGCTCGTCGGGTGTTCCCGACGAGGGCCTGCGCTCGGCGGTCGTGCACGGCATGACCAAGATCAATATCGCGACTCGGTTGAATATCGTTCTGGCGGAATCGGTTCGAGGGACGCTCGGCTCCGTCGATGGGTTGTCCGATCCGCGAAAGTACTTGGGGCCCGGACGATCCGCTGTCCGGGCCGAGGTCGAACGACTGCTCCGACTGCTCGTGTAGCTCCGGGGCGGAGGCAGGCCGGGATCAGTGGCCCGCATTCGCCCGTGGGTCTGTAGTCGACACGGCCCGAAACCCGCTCGCGTCGATCACGATAGCGGCCTGACCACCGATTGTGTCGAGTTCGTACAGCGACTCGGCCAGGTGGGTGGACATCAGCATCCGCCACTCCTCCCACGCATTCGCCTCGCCCGCGTCGGCGGCGACACCTCGGAAGTATTCGCGCAACGCTTCGTCGGTGATCATGAACGCCACGGGCGGGTCCAGCACCCTGCCCCGCCGCGCGACAAGAGTCAAAACGCCTTCGACGGAAGTGATTTGCAGCCCCATCGCCCGCCCGGCCTCGATCACCGATTCGATCAGCTCGGACACCGTCGGTTCGACCATAACCGGCCCTCTCTGATTGCGGGTCACCAGATCCTAGTCGTCGGGGTTGATGTGCTGGCAGCGTCCACCCGGAAACGCGGTGACGACGCGACCATCGGGGGCCACGATCACCGTCGGCTCCACGGTCTTCGCGATCTGACCGGTAGCTTTGTTGACCAGGTATATCTGACCCGAGTAGCACCAGGTTCCGTTGGGGCCCTGACCGCTGACCTCGGGTTGATCCAACGACTTCGCGATGGCCATATCGACCACCTGACGCCAGTTCACACCCTCGATGTCGGCAAGATTCGACCACTCCGGATTGTCGTAAACGTGGCGCTTATAGATGTGCCAGTATCCCCATCTTTCATTGCCGCACTTGAGAACCGCGTGGTTGGCGGTCTCGTTGTAATCCCGTACGACCTTGTCGGAATGGCTGTCGGCGGCAACTGCCGGGCAGGCACCCCAGGTCCTCGCCTGGTCGGGGCTCTTGGGATAGTCAGCCTGGGCTGGACCGGCGACGAGTCCCGCGAAGGCGAGACCGGCGATCAAAGCGGAAGCTGGTCTGATCGCCGCCATTACCAATGCTTTCATTGCCATTCCTGTCGTTCGACAGGGGAAGCTGTTCGACTGCAACGGATCCCCCCGTACTGCTACCTACAGTGGCTTTGACGCCTCTGAAGGCTCACTGGTTCCATCCGGGCCTGACGAGGTTCACCCCACGACCACGAACCCAGCCGCACCCCTTGTTCGGATCCGCACCCGTTTCGGGGGTCTATAAGGGGTGCGGATCCGAATAAAGGGTGCGGCTGGGTTCGTGTACCTGGGGTTAGGTGAAGATGATGCTGGCGACGTGGGTGGGATGGGATTGGTGGCCTGGGGGGAGGGGATGGGCGGGGCCTTCGCCGTCTTCCTCCGGGTGTAGCCAGGCTGTGGTGTCGGTGTTGTTGGTGAGGGGGGTGTTGGGCCAGAGTTGCACGTTGTAGGCGATGGTGTCGACTGGGTTGGTGAGGGTTTGGGGGGTGCCTTCGGTGTCGATGTAGGTGAACGTGCCTCGTGCCATTCTTGCTCCCTTCGGGATGGATTATCCCATGTCAGGGGTGGTTTTCGAGGGGGTGGGCGGGGGTCGGTGGGGAACTGTGACGGCGTGGTGGCGGGGTTGTTATCCGACCGGGCGGTACAGTTCGGGGTGATGTCCGAAGGTGAGGTCGGGGCTCAGCGGATGCCGGGGCCGGTGCGCGTGGCGCAGCTGGTGGCTTTGGGGATGGCTGGGATGGGGATCGTGTGTACGGCCTCGGCGGGGTGGTTGCTCGGGGGGAGGCTGGCGTTCGTGACGGGGCTCGCGTTCGTGCCCGCGTGGTTGCTGGGTGGGCTGGCGTTGGCGTTCGGGGCGGAGGGGGACAGCATTCGGGTGGCGGCGATTCTGCTGTCGGGGCTGAACATGTTGTGGACGATTCCGTCGATCACCGCAGGTCATCCGCCGGGGTGGCTGGGGCCCGCGGCCTCGTTGGTGATGATCGTGCTGCTGTTTCGGCGGTCGAGTCGGCGGTGGTTCGAACCGGGGTGGTAACGCGGCCGAAATATGGTGGGCCGATTCGCAATACCCGTGCAACCGGCTGCTCCTAGGGTGACCGATATGAGCAGTACTGAGGCCGCGGCGACCGGGATCCACATCAGCGGGCTCGCCAAGTCGTTCCGGGTCGGGCGGCGGACCGTGCGGGCGCTGGACTCGGTGGATCTGCACACCGAGCAGGGGGAGTTCCTGTCGCTGTTGGGGCCGTCGGGGTGCGGGAAGTCGACGGTGTTGCGCATTCTGGCCGGGCTCGAGACGCCGACGGCGGGGACCGCGCGCATCGATGGGGCGACCCCGGCGGAGCTGCGGCGGCGGCACGCGTTCGGCATCGCCTTCCAGGATTCGGCGCTGTTGCCGTGGCGGAGTGTGGAATCCAATATCCGGTTGCCCTTGCAGGTCGCGGGGCTGAAGGCCGAGCCCGGGCTGATCGCGGACCTGATCTCCCTCGTCGGGCTCGAGGGTTTCGAGAAGGCCAAACCCGCTCAGCTGAGCGGCGGTATGCGACAACGGGTTTCGATCGCCCGCGCGCTGGTGGTCAAGCCGACCGTGCTGCTGCTGGACGAACCGTTCGGCGCCCTCGACGACATGACCCGGCAGCGCCTCAATCTGGAGTTGCTGCGCATCTGGACCGAGAAGCCCGCCACCACGCTCATGGTCACCCACGGCATCGCCGAGGCGGTCTTCCTCTCCGATATCGTGGCCGTGATGAGCCCGCGCCCCGGCCGGGTGGTCGAGATGGTGAAGATCGACCTCCCCCGCCCCCGCACCCCGGAGATGATGCGCTCCCCGGAGTTCCACCGGCTGCACGACTACCTCTCGGAACTCCTGTTCGGCCGCGGCGGAAGCGGCGGCATCGAGGGAGAGGCCGAGCTGCTGGAGCACGGCGGCGGCAGCAACGAGAGGGTCGCGGAGCCGACCGGACGCGGCAGTGCGGGGGAGGCGGGATCGTTGGGAGACAGCGGTAACGGCGGCGATGAGGGGGAGGCGGAGTCGCGGGGTCGCGGCGACGGCGAGCTGGCGGGGCGGAGCGGCGAAGCGGGGGTGGAGCGGTGAAACGGTTGGTCGGAGCGTTGGGGATTCTGGCGCTGATCGTGTTGTGGTGGGCGCTGGCGGAATTGAGAGTCGCGGGTGGGACCGTCCCGGGGCCGTGGACGGTGGTGCACACGATGTACACCGACGGCTGGGCGCTGTACGGGCCGAATTTCCGGATCACCGCGTGGGGGGCGCTCAAGGGATTCGTCTGGGGTAACGGGCTGGCTATCGCGTTGGCCCTGTTGGTGATGTTGGTGCCGCCGATCGAATCGCTGGCGACGCAGTTGGCGATTCTGAGTTATTGCACGCCGTTGCTCGCGTTGGGGCCGATCATCCTGGTGGTGTTCGGGGGGCGCACGCCCACGGTGTTTCTCGCGGCGATGTACTGCTTCTTCACCACGATGGTGGGGACGGTCGCGGGGTTGCGGTCGGCGGATCGGACGAGTCTGGATCTGGTGCGAGCCTACGGGGGTGGGCGGTGGCAGCGGTTGTGGCGGGTGCAGGTGGTGGCCGCGGTGCCGAATACGTTGGCGGCGTTGAAGATCGCGGCGCCGTCGGCGGTGCTCGGGGCGATCATCGGGGAGTATCTCGGCGGGGTGGACAGCGGTATCGGGGTGGCGCTGACGGCGGCGCAGACCTCCTACAACGTGCCGCGCACCTGGGGGATGGCGTTGGCGGCGGCGGCGCTGGCGGGGCTCGGCTACGCCGTCGTGGCGCTGGTGGCGCGGTTGGTGGCGCCGTGGACGGGGCAGGGGGCGCGCTCGTGAACGCGCTGCGGCGGATCGGGAAATTCCTTTTCCCCCTTGCCATTTCGATGATCCTCATGGTCGTCATCTGGTACGCGTTCCTCGCGGCCTTCCCGCAGGTGGGTCCGCGGGTCGGGAAGACGCCCACCGATGTGTGGACCTATCTGTCCGGCAGCGACAGCGCGCGGACCGCGATCGTGTCCGATCTCCAGCTCACCCTGCGCGACGCGGCGATCGGGTTCGGGGTGGGGATGCTGGCCGCGCTGGTCATGGCGGCGCTGTTCGTGACGCTGCCCGCGGTCGAGCAGTCGTTCCTGCCGGTGGCGATGCTGCTGCGGTCGGTGCCGCTGGTGGCGTTGACGCCGATCATCGTGCTGGTGTTCGGGCGCGGGCTGGTCGGGGTGACGGTGCTGGCCGCGATCGTGGTGTTCTTCCCGGCGCTGGTGATGATCTCGACCGGGCTGCGGTCGGCGTCGGCGCAGGCGATGGAACTCGTTGCGGCCTACGGCGGTTCGCGATGGACGCGGCTGCGCCTGGTGGCGGTTCCGGCGGCGCTGCCGTCGGTGTTCGCCGCCGCCCGGATCTCGGTGCCGGGCGCGCTCATCGGGGCGCTGCTGGGCGAGTGGCTGGGCAGCGGAGCGGGCTTGGGCGCCAGCCTGATCCGCGCGATCCCCACCTTCCAGTACAACAAGCTGTGGGCCTCGATCGCCGTGGTCACGGTGGTGTCGGTGCTGCTGTACGCGATCGTGGGCGTGGTCGAGAACGTGGTGCTGGCCCGGTTCGGACCCGACGCCGGGCGCGGCTGAGCGGCGAAGTTAACCTGTCGCACACATTCGATCCGGCGAAAGCAAAGAAAACGCAATCGAGACGCCCTAGATTTCCGACATGACTCGCGTGACAGGCCCCTCGTCGGCCCGGAAGCCTTCCCTGGACCGACGGTCCTTCCTTCGTTACTCGGCGTTGTCGGGGCTCGTGCTCGGCGGGGCGGGCGTGCTCGCGGCCTGCGGCAAGGACTCGTCCTCGGGGAACGCCAACGGCTCCACGCCCGACGGCTCCAAATACGGCACGGTCGCCGTGCAACTGTCCTGGCTGAAGAACATCGAATTCGCGGGCGAGTACTTCGCCGACAGCAAGGGCTACTTCCGCGACGCCGGGTTCGGGCACGTGAACCTCGTGGCGGGCGGCGCGGCCAGCACCTCGGTGGAGGCCGGGCTCGACACCGGCAAGATCTGGCTGGGCATGTCCGCGCCGCAGACCACCGCGCCCGCGGTGCTGGGCGGCCTGCCCGCGAAGATCATCGGCACCACCTATCAGAAGAACCCGTTCTGCATCGTCAGCTCCGCCGCCAAACCGATCACCTCCCCGATCGAGATGCGCGGCCGCAAGATCGGCGTGCAGGACACCAATCAGCTCATCTTCGAGGCGCTGCTCACGGCGAACAATATGACGCCCAAGGACGTTCAGATCGTGCCCGCGCAGTTCGATCCCACCCCGCTGGCCAACGGCGAGGTCGACGGCTGGGTCAGCTATGTGACCAACGAGCCGATCACGCTGGCGGCCAAGGGTTTTCAGACCGCGCACTTCCTGTTCGCCGACTACGGCCTGCCGCTGACCGCCGAGACGCTGACCGTGCGGCAGCAGACCATCGACTCCGAGCGCGACAAGCTGAAGGCGTTCCTGGCCGCGGAGATCAAGGGCTGGAAGGACGCGGTCGCGAATCCGGCCGAGGGCGCGCGGCTCGCGGTCGAGGTCTACGGCAAGGACCAGCGTCTGGATCTGGCCGAGCAGACCCAGGAGGCGAAGGCGCAGAACGATCTGGTGGTCTCCGACGACACCAAGGCCAATGGGCTGTTCCTGATGAGCGACAAGCTCATCGCCCAGAACATCGAGGCGCTCGGCAAGGCCAAGATCGCCATCAAGGCCGAGCAACTGTTCGACATGTCGGTGCTCAAGGAACTGTTCGCCGCGCAGCCGGAGCTGAAATAGGCTCCGCCGCAACGGTTTACGAGACGGGTACGGCCGCCCGCGCCCGGGCCCGCGCCGCGACGAGTTCGGCGGCGACGGCGATGGCGGTCTCCATCGGCGTGCGCGCCCCGATGTCGAGTCCGGCGGGGGCGTGCAGGCGGGCCAGGGTGGCCTCGTCGAAACCGCCCGCCTGCAACGCCTCCACCCGGTTGGCGTGCGCGCCGCGCGAGCCCAGCGCGCCGAGGTAGCCGAACTCCGGTAGTCGCAACGCGACCGTCAGCAGCGGGATCTCGAACTTCGGATCCTGCGACACCACGACCAGGGCCGTATCCGCGGTGATCTCGCCCGCGGCGGCCTGGGCGTTGAGGTAGCGGTGCGGCCAGTCCACCACCACCTCCGCGCCGGGGAAGGTCGCGGTGGCGGCGAAGGTCTCGCGGGCGTCGCAGACGGTGACGCGGTAACCGAGCAACCGGCCCTGCACGGCGAGGGCGGCCCCGAAGGGGTTGGCGCCGAAGATGATCAGCCGCGGCGGCGCGGTGTAGGAGGACACGAAGATGTCCGACTCCGGCAGCGACACCATCTCGGTGTTGTGCCGGCGGTCGGTGACCAGATGCTGGCCGATCACCTCCGGGTCCGCGTGCCACACCACGGTGAACACCGTGACCGGTTTGTAGGCGGCGATATCGGCTGCGACGGAGGCGAATTCGGGAAAGTGGCCGCGCGAGAACGGTTCCACGAACACGTCCATGGTGCCGCAGTCGGCGCTCACCTCGAGTCCGGTCTGCGCGTCGAAGCGGCGCAGTTCGCGGCGGCCGGTGCGGGCGGCGTCGAGCGCGGCCTCGTAGACGGCCTTCTCGTAGCAGCCGTCGGACACCGAACCGTGCACCCCGCCGTCGGGGTCCACCAGCATCGTCGAACCCACCGGCAGCGGCGAGGGTCCGAAGGTGCGCACCAAGGTCGCCAGGCCCCCCGTCCGGCCACTGTTCCACACCCGCAAGAGGTCATCGACGATGTCGCGCATCACACTGCTCCCGGCTCAGCGTGCGGGGGTGGGCGGGTAGTCGTGGTCTCGACCCGTCGCCAAATCGTCGCACGTGACGGCCACGATATCGCCTCTTTCGGACAGAAAGGAGCGAGCGCCCGAATTTCCTTGCGCAGTTTCCACGACCGCTGCCCAATGTTCATGAGATAGCACAACCGGATGGCCGGGTTGGTTGTGAAATATCGCGCGCGCCAAGCCCGTTGGCGCGTCGCGGGCCGCCGCGAGCACCCGCGCGACGACGTCGGCGCCCACGTCCGGGGTATCGATCGGGAGCACGGCGACGCGGTCCACCGGCGCGCCCGCGAGGGCCCGCAGACCGGTGCGCAGCGAGGCGCCGACGCCGACCGCCCAGTCGGCGGCCCAGACCGCTTGCGCGCCCGCCGGAATCGCGATCCGGGGCGCGGCGCAGACCAGCAGCTCGCCGGAGTCGGCGGGCCGTGCGGGGCCGGTCGCGCCGAGCACCACCAGCACCGGATCGCAGCCGCCGCCGCGCAACGCCGCGACCGCCCCGCGCAACCAGGCCCCGTTCTCGGCCAGCACCTTCGGGCGGCCGTAGCGGGTACCGGCGCCCGCGGCGAGCAGCAGGCCCGCGCAGCGTCCGTCGTCCATGGCCGCGAGGGTAGCCCGCGGTGGTGATCTTCGCCGTCCGACTGGCATCCGGGCAGCGGGTCGTCGATGCTGGGGACGGTGACCACCGATCCGATCGATCTGAGCGCGTTCGACGCGCTGCCCGACTCCGAGGCCGTCGCGCTGCTGCTGAGTTGCTGCACGTCACCGGCCTGGGCGCGGGAGGTGGCGGCGGGTCGGCCGTACACCACGATCGAGGAGGTGCTCGCGGCGGCGGACCGGGCGCTCGCGGGCGTCTCGGAGGAGGAACTGGATCGGGCGCTGGGCGGGCATCCGCGCATCGGCGCGACCACCTCGCATCCGTCCTCGGCGCGCGAGCAGGCCGCCGTCGCGAGCGCGGGCGACGAGGTGCGCGCGGCGCTGGCCGCGTGGAATCGGGAGTACGAGGCCCGCTTCGGGCACGTCTATCTCGTGCGCGCGGCGGGCCGTTCGGCCGGGGAACTGCTCGATATCCTCATGAAACGCCTGCACAACGATCCGCGCACCGAACGCGCGGTGGTGCGACGCGAACTGGCCGAGATCAATCGAATCCGGTTGCGGCGGTTGCTGCGCGATCCCGCGGAGGAGGCCCGATGACCACGCTGAGCACGCATGTTCTGGACGCGGTGCGCGGGGCGCCCGCGGCGGGGATCGCGGTCACGCTGTTCGCCGCGGACGGGACGGCGCTGGGCGCGGCGACCACCGACGCCGACGGCCGCGTCGCGGATCTGGGCGCGACCCTGACCGCGGGCACGTATCGGCTGCGCTTCGATACCGCGGCCTATTTCGCGGCGCGCGGGCAGGAGACGTTCTATCCCGAGGTGACCATCGCGTTCGGCGTCGGCGCGAGCGGGCATTATCACGTTCCGCTGCTGTTGTCGCCGTTCGCGTACTCGACCTATCGCGGCAGCTGAAATAGCGTCGACATCCGCGCGCAATCCCGAACTCCTAGCCTGGAAACGGCTCCGGGTGAAAGCAGGTGTGGCGTGGATCTGGATACGATTCGGGAATTGGTGGTGGCCCGGGATCGCAATGATCTGCGGGGGCTGACCGAGCGCAGCGCGGTGCTCGCGGGCGGGACGTGGCTGTTCTCGGAACCGCAGGAGGGGCTCGAGCGGCTCGTCGACATCACCGCGTTGGGCTGGCCCGCGCTGGTCCCGGGCGACGCGGGGCTGGAGATCGCGGCGACCTGCACGCTGGCCGAATTCGAGGCGGCGGTGCGGGCGGAGTGGCCCGCGACCGCGGTGTTCCCGTGGGCGTGCCGGGCACTGCTGGCCTCGCACAAGATTCGGCGGACGGCGACGGTCGGCGGAAATGTCTGTCTCGCATTGCCCGCCGGAGCGGTGCTCGCGGCGCTCGTCGCGATGGACGCCACGATATTGATCTGGGGCGCGGCGGAACGGGAAATGCCGGTGCGCGAATTCGTGCTCGGTCCCGGGAAAACCGTGCTGCGTTCCGGAGAGGTCGTGCGTTCCTTTCACATCGATGTTTCGAAATTGACCTCGCGCACGGCATTTCGCAAGATCGCCCGGGCGCCGCTGGGGCGCTCCGGATCGGTGGTCATCGGTCGGCTCGACGGCGACGGGCGGTGCGCGGTGACGGTCAGCGCGGCGACGGTACGACCGGTGGTGCTCGAATTCGCGGCGCTGCCCGGGGCGGACGAATTCACCACGGCCGTCGCGGGTCTCGACGCGGAGGTGTGGTTCGACGATCCGCACGGCAGCCCGGCCTGGCGGCGGCATGTCTCGGCGGTGCTGGGGCGCGAGGTGCTGGCGGAACTGCGGGAGGTGGGCCGGTGAAGTTCGAGGTGGACGGCGTCGCGATCGAGATCCGGCCCCGGCCCGGTCAGTGCCTGCGGACGCTGCTGCGCGAGCACGGGCGGTTCGCGGTCAAGAAGGGCTGCGATGCGGGGGACTGCGGCGCCTGCACGGTGCTCGTGGACGGGCAGGCCGTGCACTCGTGTGTCTTTCCCGCACACCGGGTTTCGGGCCGTTCGGTCACTACGGCCGCGGGGCTCGGCACGGTCGACGATCCGCATCCGGTGCAGCGGCGGTTCGTCACCGCGGGCGGGTTCCAGTGCGGGTTCTGTACGGCCGGAATGGTGGTCACGGCGTGCGATCGCGGCGCGAAACCCGAGGAGCTGCCGGAACTGTTGAAGGGAAATCTGTGCCGCTGCACCGGATATCGCGCGATCGGGGAGGCGCTCACCGACAGCGCGTCGGAGTCGGCGACCGTCACCCCGGTCGGGGTGCGGGTGGTCACCGGGACCGAGCCGTTCACCATGGATTTCGCGCCGTCCGAGGGTGACGCGGCACCGCCGTCGGCGCCGCTGCATCTCGCGGTGCTGACCAGTCCGCATCCGCACGCCCGGATCGTCTCGATCGATACCGCCGCGGCCGAGGCGATTCCGGGGGTGCGGGCGGTGCTGACCCACGCCGACAGCCCCGGCGTGGCCTACTCCACCGCCCGGCACGAGCAGCGCACGGACGATCCCGACGACACCGTGGTGCTCGATCGCGTCGTGCGGTTCGCCGGACAACGGGTGGCGGCCGTGGTCGCCGATTCGCTCGAGATCGCGCGGGCGGGATGCCGGGCGCTGCGGGTGGAGTACCGGCCGCTGCCCGCGGTCTTCGAACCGGCCGCCGCGCTCGCGCCGGACGCGCCGAAACTGCATGGGGACAAACCGGATTCGGCGCGCATCGCGGATCGGGAGCGCAATGTGGTGGCGGAGGTGCACGGGCGGTTCGGCGATGTGGAGGCCGGGATCGCGGCCGCCGCAGCGGTGGTGCGCGGGGTGTGGCACACGCCGCGGGCGCAGCACGTACATCTGGAGACACACGGCAGCGTGGGGTGGCTCGACGCGAGCGGTCGGCTGGTGATCCGCACCAGCACGCAGGTGCCGTTCCTGGTTCGGGACGAACTGTGTCATCTCTTCGGGCTGCCGCGCGAACGGGTCCGTGTTCTCGCCGCGCGGGCGGGCGGCGGGTTCGGGGCGAAACAGGAGATGCTCTCGGAAGACCTTGTGGCCCTGGCGGTCCTGCGGACCGGTCGGCCGGTGGCCTACGAGTTCACCCGCGCCGACGAGTTCACCTCCGCGACCTGCCGGCATCCCATGCGGATCGAGGTGACCGCCGCGGCGGACGCGTCGGGTCGGCTCACGGCCCTGGCGGTCGACGTGCTCGCCGACGCGGGCGCGTACGGAAACCACAGCGGCGGTGTCCTGTTCCACGGGGTGAACGAGTCGGTGGCGCTGTACCGCTGCCCGAACAAGCGGGTCGACGGGCGGGCGGTGTACACCAACAATGTGCCCTCGGGGGCGTTCCGCGGCTACGGCCTCGGGCAGGTCGGCTTCGGCATCGAATCGGCGCTCGATGAGCTGGCGCGGCGAATCGGGTTGAGTCCCTTCGAATTTCGACGCCGCAATGTGATCGTTCCCGGGGACGCGCTGATCGGCGGGCCCTGCGCCGAGGACGACGATCTGGAGATCGGCAGCTACGGCCTGGACCAGTGCCTGGATCTCGCCGAGCGGGCGCTGGCCCGCGACCGCGGCCGCGACCGTCCGGAGGCGGGCTGGCGGGTCGGGGAGGGGATGGCCGCGGCCATGATCGCCACCGTTCCGCCGCGCGGACATCACGCCACGGCCGAGGCGGAGCTGCTGGCCGACGGGTCGTTCGAAATCCGGGTGGGCACAGCCGAATTCGGGAATGGGACCACCACCGTCCATGCCCGGCTCGCGGCGGCCGCGCTGGGGGTGGAGCCGACCCGGATCCGCGTCCGGCACGCCGATACCGATCTCGTCCGGCACGACACCGGTGCGTTCGGTTCGACCGGGATCGTGGTGGCGGGCCGGGTCGTGTACGCGGCCTGCGTCCGGTTGCGGGAGCTGATCGACGGCCGCGCCGGGGCGCTGGGCACCGCCGACGCGCGAAAGTTGTTGTCCGCCGGGCCGTTACGCGCGAGCGCCGACTACGACGGCGGGCAGCGGTCGGTCGCCTTCGATGTGCAGGCGTTCCGGGTCGCGGTGCATCCCGAGACCGGGCGGGTGCGGGTGCTGCGCTCGGTGCACGCCGCCGACGCGGGAACCGTCCTCGACGAACGGCAGTGCCGCGGGCAGGTGGAGGGTGGGGTGGCGCAGGCCCTCGGCGGCGCGCTGTACGAGGACATGCGCGTGGAGAACGGCGTCGTGGTCACGAAAACGTTGCGGCACTACCACATTCCGCGCTACTCCGATGTGCCGCGCACGGAGGTGTACTTCGCCGACACCGCCGACGCGTTCGGGCCGCTGGGCGCCAAGTCGATGAGCGAATCGCCCTACAATCCGGTCGCCCCCGCCCTGGCCAACGCCGTGCGCGACGCCGTCGGCGTGCGGCCGTACGCGTTACCGCTCACGGCCGACCGCCTCTGGGCACTGTTGCGTCAGGCGAACAGCGCGCGCACGAACGGCACCGAATCGGCCAGCGAGCCGTTCACCGCGCCGTTGTGGTCCGTCGGATAGGTGCGGACGGTGACCGGTTCGCGGTTGGCCTGGAGGGTGGCCGCGAACCGCAGCGTCTCCGGGGTGACCGTATCGGTGTCGAACAGGCCCTGGCCCAGGAACAGCGGCCGGTCGTAGCCCGTTTCGGGGAGGCCCAGGTAGCGGTACAGCAGCCCGTGCATGTCGGGGACCTCGGTCAGCGGGCGGGCCATCAGCGTGCCGAGCACGACATTGTTCGCGACCATCTCCGCGCCCAGCGGTTCCACGCACTCGTGCCGGGCCCGCTCCACCCAGTAGCGGCCCGCGTCGGTCAGGAACGAGTCGACGTCCAGTTCGGGGTAGGTCGCGGCCAGGCCGTTGAGGAAGTACACCGTGTAGGCGCTGAGGTTGGGGGACAGGCGAACCGGCGGAACGCCCGGGCCCAGGGCCACGAGCACGTCCTCGATGTAGGCGGGGGTGCCGGTGGCCACCGCGCCGCGGTAGTCCAGCTCCGGGCCGCCGAATTCGGTGGCGCGGCGCGCGGTGGCGACGGCCGCGCCGCCGCCCTGGGACTGGCCGATGACCACCCACTTGTTCGACAGCGTCGGGTAGTGGTCCTTCGCGGCGCGCACCGCGTCCACGATGTTGTGCGCCTCGACCGTGCCGTTCAGATATGGATGCTCGCCCGGTGTGCCGAGTCCGGCGTAGTCGGCGGCCACGATGGCGTAGCCCTGCCGCAGCCAGGTGCCGAGGTAGTTCCAGTCGCGGTTCACCTCGGCGGGTCCGGCCACGCTGTAGGCGCAGTCGGCGCTCAGGCCGACGGTGCCGTGCGCCCACGCGACGATCGGCCAGCCGCCCGCGGGCGGTTCGCCGGGTGGGAAGTAGACCGCGGCGCTGGCGACCGTCGGCCGGTCGCCGACCGTGGTGGTCGAGTACAGGATGCGTTCGGCGTCCACGGAACCCGGGAGGGTCGCCGCGGGCGCGAGCGGTTCGGTCCGTTGTACCGCCCCGAGAGGGGGTTCGGCCCGGGCGGGCGAGACGTCGAACAGGCTCGCCGCGGCGGCGAGCGTCAGCGCGACGGCGATCCACACACTTCGCATGGTCTTCCTTTCCGGCTGGGTCCCCCGGGTACCGGACAGTCTGTCAGGAGCCGTTGGAGTGGTGTGGCACACAGCGCCGCGGCGCACCCGTGCTGTGAAAGTCGTCACACGCGGCGTGGCGTGTGGTCCGGGGGCGCGAGTGGTAGTCGTCACTCAAACAGTACGAGCGTTACGCTAAACCGCAGGTCAGCCCTACGCGTGAGTAGATTTCGTCCGTGCTATTAACTCGCAAATTTTGCAGGATTAGCAGAGAACCGGACAAAGCTAGCGGAGATTCGCATTAGCAACAGGTAGACGGCACTTTTTGGTTGTGCCATCGTGTGAAAGTACACCCGATGGGCCTAGCAAGCCTGCAAATTGCCGCTCCAGCAGATGGGGCACCAGACGAACTGAGAAGTGGAGTCAGAGATGTCGAAGACCGGCACCCCGAGGACCGCTGCTGAAATCCAGAAGGACTGGGACACCAACCCTCGCTGGAAGGGCGTCTCCCGGAACTACACCGCCGAGCAGGTCGCCAAGCTGCAGGGCACCGTGGTCGAGGAGCAGACCCTCGCCCGCCGTGGCGCGGAGATCCTGTGGGAGCAGGTCAACAACGAGCCCTACATCAACGCCCTCGGCGCCCTCACGGGCAATATGGCCGTGCAGCAGGTGCGCGCCGGCCTGAAGGCCATCTACCTGTCCGGTTGGCAGGTCGCCGGTGACGCGAACCTCTCCGGCCACACCTACCCCGACCAGTCGCTGTACCCGGCCAACTCGGTTCCGGCCGTGGTCCGCCGGATCAACAACGCGCTGCTGCGCGCCGACGAGATCGCCAAGGTCGAGGGCGACAACTCCGTCGACAACTGGCTGGTGCCGATCGTCGCCGACGGCGAGGCCGGTTTCGGTGGCGCGCTGAACGTCTACGAGCTCCAGAAGGCCATGATCGCCGCCGGCGCCGCGGGCACCCACTGGGAGGACCAGCTGGCCTCGGAGAAGAAGTGTGGCCACCTGGGCGGCAAGGTCCTGATCCCGACCTCGCAGCACATCCGCACCCTGAACTCCGCGCGTCTGGCCGCCGACGTGGCCGACACCCCGACCGTGGTCATCGCGCGCACCGACGCCGAGGCCGCCACCCTGATCACCTCCGATGTGGACGAGCGCGACCAGCCGTTCATCACCGGTGAGCGGACCGCCGAGGGCTTCTACCACGTCAAGAACGGCATCGAGCCCTGCATCGCGCGGGCCAAGGCGTACGCGCCCTTCGCCGACCTGATCTGGATGGAGACCGGCACCCCGGACCTCGAGCTGGCCCGCAAGTTCGCCGAGTCGGTCAAGAGCGAGTTCCCCGACCAGCTGCTGGCCTACAACTGCTCGCCGTCCTTCAACTGGAAGAAGCACCTGGACGACGCGACCATCGCGAAGTTCCAGAAGGAGCTCGGCGCGATGGGCTTCAAGTTCCAGTTCATCACCCTGGCGGGCTTCCACGCGCTCAACTACTCGATGTTCGACCTGGCCTACGGCTACGCCCGCGAGGGTATGACCGCCTACGTCGACCTGCAGGAGCGCGAGTTCGCGGCCGAGGAGCGCGGCTACACCGCCACCAAGCACCAGCGCGAGGTGGGTGCCGGCTACTTCGACACCATCGCGACCACGGTCGACCCGAACACCTCGACCGCCGCGCTGAAGGGTTCCACCGAAGAGGGCCAGTTCCACTGAGGTGGCGCATGAGTTCCACCGAAGCGGACGAGTTCCACTGAGGTGGCGTGAGAGTTCCACCGAAGTGGACCAGTTCCACCGAGGTGGCGCATGAGCCGGAGCCCGGTCCGCATCACCCGGGCTCCGGCCTTCCCGGGGCGTGAAAACGCCTCGGACACAAGCCAACAGCCGTCCACATAGGGCGCACATCGGCCCTTCCCGCTGAACAGCCCCGGCGGGAAGGGCATCCCTATAACGTTTCCCGTCGAGGGCGCGAGGTTCTACGAGAGCCGATACCGTCCCTACCGACAATCACCGACAGCAGACCACAGGAGCGGGACGTGAGCAGCGAGAAGATTCAACGCGTCGGTGTCATCGGCGCCGGACAGATGGGTGCCGGAATCGCGGAGGTGTGCGCGCGGGCGCACGTCGACGTGCTCGTGTTCGAGCAGACGCGGGAACTGGCCGCCGCCGGTCGCGCCCGCATCCTGCGGTCGCTGGATCGCGGCGTGTCCTCGGGCAAGATCACCGAGCGGGAGCGCGAACAGGCCGCCTGGCGGCTGCGCTTCACCTCCGATCTCGGCGACTTCGCCGACCGCCAGCTGGTGGTCGAGGCGGTCGTGGAGAACGAGGAGGTCAAGACCTCGATCTTCGCCGAGCTCGACAAGGTCGTCACCGATCCCGACGCCGTGCTGGCCTCCAACACCTCCTCCATCCCGATCATGAAGGTCGCCGTCTCCACCACCCAGCCCGAGCGGGTCGTGGGCATGCACTTCTTCAATCCGGTTCCGGTGCTGCCGCTGGTCGAGCTCGTGACCACGCTCAAGACCAGCGAGGCCGTCTCCAAGCGCGCCGAGGCGTTCGCCTCCGACGTGCTGGGCAAGCAGGTCGTGCGGTCGGCCGACCGCTCCGGCTTCGTCGTGAACGCGCTGCTGGTGCCGTATCTGCTGTCGGCCATCCGCATGGTCGAATCCGGCTTCGCCACCAAGGAGGACGTGGACAAGGCCATGGTGCTCGGCTGCGCCCACCCCATGGGCCCGCTGGCGCTCACCGATCTGGTCGGCCTCGACACGGTCAAGTCCATCGCCGACTCCATGTACGCGGAGTTCAAGGAGCCCTTGTACTCCGCGCCGCCGCTGCTCATGCGCATGGTCGAGGCCGGGCTGCTGGGGAAGAAGACCGGGGCCGGGTTCTACCAGTACGGGAAGTGACGTCGTCCCGCGGTCGCGGCCTGGGGGCCGCAACCGCGGGAACGGGAAAGAAATGATGGGCCGGGCATAGGCTGCGAGGGATCGGGCCGAACCGGCGGCTCGGAAGGAGTTCCGCTCATGGTCAATGTCACCGACGGCTTCGGATCGAGCATCCTCGGGTATCCGCGGATCGGCCCGCACCGGGAACTCAAGCGCGCGCTGGACGGGTACTGGCACGGGAGCGTGTCCCGGGAGGAGCTGCTGCGGGTCGGGCGGGAGATCCAGGACAGTCAGTTCGCCGAGCTGCACGCGGCGGGGCTGACGCAGGTGCCGGGGAACACCTTCTCCTTCTACGATCACATCCTCGACAACGCGCTGCTGTTCGGCGCGGTCCCCAAGCGGTTCGAGCCGTATCGAGAAGGCTTGCACCCCTTGGACTTCTACTTCCTCATGGCCCGCGGCCGCCCGGATCTGCCGCCGCTCGAGCTGGTGCGGCTGTTCGGCACGAACTATCACTACCGGCAGCCGGAGCTGGACGCCGACACCGAGTTCTCGCTGCATCCCGAGGCGCTGCTGGAGGAATTCGATCGCGCCAAGGAGCGCGGCATCGAACTGCGCCCGGTGGTGCTCGGGCCGCTGTCGCTGCTGCTGCTGTCCAAGGCGGGGCAGGTGCCCGGCGAGGACGAATTCGATCGATTGTCGTTGCTGGACAAGCTGCTTCCGGTCTACGAGCAGTTGTTCGAGATCCTGGCCAAGCGCGGATCCACCTGTGTGCAACTCGACGAACCCTGCTTCACCAGTGAGCGCACGCCCGCGGAGCTGGCCGCGTTCGAGCTTGCGTACCAACGACTTTCGACCGCGCCGCTGCGCCCGCGCATCCTCGTCACGGGGCAGTACGGCGATTTCGGTGAGGCCGTGCGCATTCTGGCGCAGACCGCGGTGGAGGCGATCGGACTGGACCTGTCCAGCTATCGCATGCATCCCGAGGAACTGGCCGAGATCCCCGGCATCCGGCGCAAGCGCCTGTACGCGGGCGTCATCAGCGGAACCAATGTGTGGCGCGCGGACCGCTACGTCACGCTGACCTACCTCAACGAGCTGGCGAAGGTCTGCCCCGACCTGATCGTGTCCACCGGCACCACGCTGCTGCACGTGCCCTACGACCTGCTCGTCGAATACGACCTCGAGGGTCCGGTCGCCGACCGCCTCGCCTTCGCCAAACAGAAGGTGCTCGAGGTGGTCTCGCTGGCCAAGGCGCTCACCGAGGGCCCGTCGGAGAACTGGCGCAAGCGGCCCAGCGAGGTGCACTTCAAGCAGAAACACGCGGTGCGCCAACGGGTTTACGCGATCACGCCGGAGATGCGCGAGCGCGAACCGTACGAGGTGCGCCGAGAGGCCCAGCGGCAGAAGCTGAATCTGCCCGTGGTGCCCGCGACCACCCTCGGCTCCTTCCCGCAGACCGCGGGCGCCCGGCAGGCGCGCTACGACCTGGGCGAGGGCCGGCTGTCCTTCGACGACTACCGCAAGCGCATCGAGGCCGAGATCGAGGCGACCATCCGCCTGCAGGAGGACATCGGCCTGGACGTGCTGGTGCACGGCGAGCACGAGCGCAACGACATGGTGCAGTACTTCGCCGAACTCCTCGACGGCTTCGCCACCACCCACTTCGGCTGGGTGCAGGTGTACGGCTCGCGCTGCGTGCGCCCGCCGATCCTCTACGGCGACGTCGCGCGGCGCGAACCGATGACCGTCGACTGGATCACCTACGCCCAGTCGCTGACCGACAAACCGGTGAAAGGCATTGTCACCGGGCCGGTCACGATGGTCGCGCGCTCGTTCGTGCGGCAGGACCAGCCGCTGTACGAGACGGCCGATCAGGTGGCGCTGGCCATCCGCGACGAGCTGGCCGATCTGGAGAAGGCCGGCGTCGCCATCATCCAGGTCGACGAGCCCGCCGTGCGCGAACTGCTGCCGTTGCGGCCCACCGGACGGCCGGAGTACCTGCGCTGGGCGGTCAACGCATTCCGGTTGGCCACCTCGGGCGTGCGGCCGGAGACCCAGATCCACACCCACATCGCCTACTCCAGCCGCGCCGAAATCGTCCGTGCCATCGAGGAACTCGACGCCGACGTGACCGCGATCGTCGCGAGCCGCTCGATCGAATGGGTGCTCAAGGCGCTCGCCGAGGACGCCGAGGAGGGCCACGGCCTGTCCCACGGCGTCGGCCCGGGCGTCTACGAGAGCCGGTCGGCGCGCATCCCCGACATCGACGAACTCGACGCGGCCCTCACGGCAGCGGCGGCGGCCGTCACGCCGGAACGGTTGTGGGCCAATCCGGACGGCGGTCTGAAGACCCGGCACTACTGGCAGCTGGAACCGTCGCTGCGGAACATGGTCGCGGCGGCCCGGCGCGTGCGGCGTCGAGCGGAATCCGCGGACTAGATTCCACGACGTTCCCGGGCGCTGCCTGCGCGGTTTCGGGAGGGGTCGGGCCTAGCATCGGCTAACGAAGCGTTACTTCTCTTCGGTAGGGAAGGGACAGTCGATGCGGGCGCTGGCGGTTTACCTTGTCTCCCTCTGTTGTTGCACGGTGTTCGGGATCGGAGCGGCGGCGGCCGATCCGGTCGAGGCGATGGAACATCCGGCCGACGGAAGTTCCTCGCCGCCGGGGGCTAACGACTGGCAATGCGTACCCGCGGCCGCGCATCCGGATCCGGTCGTCCTGGTGCACGGCACCTGGGACAACCAGAACGCCTGGGATGTGCTCGCGCCGGACCTGCGCGCGGCCGGGTACTGCGTCTACTCGCTGAACTACGGCCGCGACACCTCCAGCGTCTGGGGTGTGCGGCCCGGCGTGTACGGCACGGGCGATATGCGCGCGTCGGCCCGGGAACTCGCCGCGTTCGTGGAAAGGGTTCGGGCGGCGACGAATTCGGCCCGGGTCGATATCGTGGCGCATTCGCAGGGCGGTGTGGTCACGCGGCAGTATCTGCGCTTCGAGGGCGGTGCGGATCCGGCCGATCCGTCCCGCAACAAGGTCGGGGACGTGGTGATGATCGCCGCGACCAATCACGGCACCACCGCGCTGGACATGGGCCGGCTCGTGCATCTGGGCAGTTCCGACGGGCCCGCGGACCGCATGGTGGGCGCGGTGCTCGGCACGGCCGCGGCGCAACAGGTTGTCGGCAGCGAATTCCTGAAGCGGCTCAACGCGGGCGGCGACACCGAGGCCGGGATCCGCTACACCGTCATCGCGACCCGCGTGGACCAGGTCACCACGCCGCCGGAGTCGGCGTTCCTGCGGCCCGGTCCGGCGTCGCGGGTGGAGAACCTGTGGGTGCAGTCGTTCTGCCCGGCGGATACCTCCGGACACGGCTCGCTGCCCCGATCGCCCACGGTCATCCGGCTGGTGAAGCACGCGCTCGATCCCGCGTTCGGGGAGCTGACCTGCGCGACGTGAAGGCCGAACTCGGCTATTGAAACGGAATGATCTGTTCTGTTAGAGTCTGAACAGAACGAAGCATTCCGTTTCAAGGAGATCGATATGACCGCCATCCGCCCCTTCCGCATCGAGATCCCCCAGGCCGATCTGGACGACCTCCGCGACCGCCTGGACCGCACCCGCTGGGCCGACCAGATCCCCGGCTCGGGAGACACCTACGGCGTCGGCGTCGATCGGGTCCGGCATCTGGTCGACCTGTGGCGCGACGGATTCGACTGGCGGGCCGTGGAGGCGCGGCTGAACGCCTACCCGCAGTTCGTCACCGAGATCGACGGGCAGGACATCCACTTCCTGCATGTGCGCTCGCCGCGGGAGGACGCCTTCCCGCTCGTGCTGACCCACGGCTGGCCGGGCACGTTCGTGGAGTTCCTCGGCGTGATCGAACCGCTGACCCGGGCCGGATACCACCTGGTGATCCCGTCGGTGCCCGGCTACGCGTTCTCCGGGCCGACCCGGGAGGCGGGCTGGAACGACCAGCGCATCGCGGGGGCCTGGGCCGAGCTCATGGCGCGGCTCGGGTACGAGCGCTACGGCGCGGTCGGCAACGACGGCGGCGCGCAGATCTCCCCCGAACTCGGCCGGGTCGCCCCGGAACACGTTGTGGCGGTGCAGGTTTCGCAGGTGTACTCGTTCCCCTCGGGCGATCCGGCCGAACTGACCGACCTGACCGAGGACGAGCGGCGGTCGCTGGCGACGCTGGACTGGTTCGTGAAGAACAAGATGGGTTTCAACATCCTGCAGTCCCAGCAGCCGCAGACGCTCGCGCACGCGCTCATGGACTCCCCGGCGGGCCTGGTCGGCTGGAACGCGCAGCTGCTCGGCCCCGATCTGGACGACGAGTTCGTGCTGACCAATATCGCCCTGCACTGGTTCTCCGGCAGCGCGGGCTCGGCGATCCGGCACTACTTCGAGAAGGCCGCCGCCGCACGGCCGACCGAACCGACGACGGTTCCGCTGTCCCTGGTCGGATCGAACGGCGACTTCCACGGCATCCGGCGCTTCGCCGAGCGCGATCACGCGAATATCGTCGAGTGGAAGACCCACGACGTGTTCACCCACTATCTGCACCACGCCGCGCCGGAGCTGATGGCGACCGAGATCGCCGAATTCTTCGCCGGATACCGGTGATTCGGGCCTAACCGTCCAGCGCGTGGGCGAGGGTGCGCAGGCCGGTGACGATGGTGCTCGCCGTCGGCGCCCCGGCGGGCGCGAGCAGCCACTGGATGAGCAGGCCGTCGAGCAGGGTGAGCAGGACCGCGCCGAGGGCGTCGTCGGCGCGATCGCCGGGAACGAGCATGCGGGCCAGGGATTGGCGGGCCAGCTCCTGTTTGGCCGCCATCTCGTCGCGGACCTCCCCGGAATGCAGTGCCTGCGCGAGGCTTTCGATATTCGCCGCCCACAGCGCGCGGTCCTCGGTGAAGGTCTTGATCAACTGTTGCAGGAACGCCTGCAACCGGGCCGAGGGCCGGTCCTCGGCGGTGTCGCCGAAGGTGTCGAGGATGTGCTGGACCGCGTCGGTCGTCGATTCGATCATCGCCTGCTCGAGCAGGGCGTCGCGGGTGCCGAAGTGGTAGTTGATCGCGGCCAGATTGCTCCCGGAGCGGAAGACGATGTCGCGCACCGTGGTCCGCGCGTAGCCGCGTTCGGCGAGGCACTCCTTTGCCGCGGACAGGAGATCGTCACGAGTTCCCACGTCAGCAGGGTAGCAAGCGGTGGCTGACGAACGTTTCATACATTTGTTTCTGACAGGTGTTTGAAACGCCTGTATGCTTTCGGAGGTGACCCCCGAGACGAGAGGCAGGCCCGCGATGGTCGTGCAGCGCCCGATATCCCCGTTCGAGCAAGGCTTCTTCCGCGCCGAGGCGCACCTGGGCTCGGTGCCCGTCGGTGGCATGGCGTTGTTCATCGGCGCGACGGTCGAGGGCGAGCCGGACCCGGCCGTCCTGGCGGCCGTGCTGGACGAGTTGGTCGCGGGCCATCCGCTGCTCGGCTGCCGGTACGTGCCCGACGCGGACGTGCCGACGCTGCGCCGGGTCGAGGGGTACCGCGCGCCGGTCGAGGTGGTCGAGGGTGGCGAGGAGGAGTACCTGCGCCTGGTGAATCGGCCGCAGGACTGGACCGGCGGCCTGTTCCGCGCGGTCGTGCTGCGGGACGGCGCGGTCAGCCGGGTCGTGCTGGTCATCCATCACGGAATCGCGGACGGCCGTTCGGCTTTCGCGTTGCTGGGTGAGATGTGGCGGCGTTACACGGCCCGCGTGCAGGGCGATCCACTCCCGATTTCCGATGTGCCGCAGGATCTTCCGGAGGCGATCGACGATCGGCTGGCCGCGGTGATCCCCGACTCGGCGGTACTCGGACTGCTCGACGCCATGCGGGGTGTCCTCGCCGAACCGCCTCGTACGCTGCCGTTCGACGGCGTTCCCGACGACCCCCGCGGCCGCTACGCCCTGGACCGCATCGAGTTGGACCCCGGCGAGACCGAACGCTTCGCGGCCGCCGCGCGAGCGGCCGGGCTGACGGTGCACAGCCTGTTGAGCGGATGCGCGCTGGCGGCGGTGCGCGGTCGGTTCGACGACGCCGATCCGCTGCCGATGGTCTGCGGCTACGCGGCCGATATCCGGGGCGCCCTCGACCCGGCCGTGCCCGAGAGCCTCGTGCTCAACTGCGCGGCCGGATTCGGGACACCGCTGTCGGTGCCCGCCACACCGGATCCGGTCGAACTCGGCCGGATCATCGATGCCGATGTCCGCGCGGCACGCGAGGCCCGCCTTCCGGCCCTGATCGCGTTGCTGCCGCGGCACATTCGGGACGAGGCGACGGCGGCGATGTTCAGCTCACCGCCGACCCTCGCCCTGTCCAATGTGGGCCGCCTCCCGGCGCATGTACTCCCGGCGGGGCTGCGCTACCTCCGCACCGACGTCTTCGCCATGGGCCCGGGGATGCCGCCGAAACTGACCGTGTTCACCGTGGGCGACCGCCTGACCATCCAGCTCGAATACGATACGACCGAGCGCGGCCGGGCGCGGATGTCCGAAGTGCGCCAAGCGCTTTCGGGGCTGTTGCGGCGGACCTCCGCTCAGATGGTGGCGGTGTCGATGACGAACCGGTAGCGGACGTCGCTGGCGATGGCCCGCTCGTACGCCTCATCGATGCGGTCGGCGGAGATGACCTCGATCTCGGCGCCGATGTGGTGTTCGGCGCAGAAGTCGAGCATCTGCTGGGTCTCGGCGATGCCGCCGATATTGGAGCCCGCCAGCGAGCGGCGGCGGCCGGTCAGCGTGAACGGTTGCACCGCAACGGGTTTGTCGGGCAGGCCCAGCATCACGAGGGTGCCGTCCAGGGCCAGCAGGCGCATGTAGTCGTTGATGGGCAGATCGGCGGAGACCGTGTTGAGGATCAGGTCGAAGCGGCTGCGCAACTCGCGGAAGGTCTGCTTGTCGCTGGTGGCGTAGTAGTGCCGCGCCCCGAAGCGGCGGCCGTCGGCCTCCTTGCTCAGCGAATGACTGAGGACGGTGACCTCGGCGCCCAGCGCGCTGGCGATCTTCACCCCGACGTGGCCGAGACCGCCCATGCCGACGATGGCGACCTGCTTGCCGGGTCCGGCGTTCCAGTGCCGCAGCGGCGAATACAGCGTGATGCCCGCGCACAGCAGGGGCGCGGCCTGTTCCAGGCTGATGCCGTCCGGGATGGAGAGGACGAAGTGCTCGGTCACCACCACCTGGGTGGAGTAGCCGCCGAAGGTCACGCCGCCCGGCTGGACCTCCTCGGGCACGCGGCCGTTGTAGGTCATGGTCGCACCGCGCAGGCAGTAGCTCTCCTCGCCCGCCAGGCAGGAGGAGCACTCGCCGCAGGAGTCCACCATGCAGCCGACGCCGACGCGGTCGCCGACCTTGTGCTTGGTGACGCCCGAGCCGACGGCGGCGACGATCCCGGCGATCTCGTGGCCGGGCACGCAGGGATAGGCGGTGCCGTGCCACTCGTCGCGGGCGGTGTGGATGTCGGAATGGCAGATGCCCGCGTACTTGATGTCGATCAGTACGTCGTTCGGGCCGAGTTCGCGTCGCTCGATCGTGGTCTTGGCGAAGCGCCCGTCGGGTGCGTCGATGGCATACGCGGCGGCAGTGGTCATGCTTCCATGCCTACCCGCGCATAGTTACCGACGCAAACCATCGAGAGATGGCCAACGCGCCGCGCGGTTGCCGGGGGGAGTGCGCAACTCCCCGGCCAACTCGCCGCGTGGTTGCGGCGGAAATGCGCAACTCCTCGGCCAACTCGCCGCGCGGTTTGCCGCACGGTCGCGCGGTTGGTGGCCGATGCTGTGCGGATGGCGATTCTGCTGGCCCTGGTCTCGATGTGCTCGACGTTGCTGGGTGGCTTGGTGGCGGCGCGGATCGGGGAGCGCAAACGGCTGGTGCTGGGGTTGGCCGCGGGCGTGCTGCTCGGGGTGGTGGCCTTCGATCTGCTGCCCGACGCGCTGGCCGAATCGCACTACGAGGTCGCCGGGGTGCCGGGGGCGTTGATCGCGGGGGTGGTCGGGTTCTTCACCGTGCACATCATCGAGCAGGAGATGGCCGTGCACGTCGGGCACGAGAACGAGTTCGGGGCGCACAGCCACGACTTCCAGTCGGTCGGGCTGATCGCGGCCTGCGGGCTGGTGTTCCACAGCATGCTCGACGGGCTGAGCATCGGGGTGGGGTTCCAGACCGGGACCGCGCTCGGCCTGTCGGTGGCGATCGCGGTGATCTGCCACGACTTCGCCGACGGGTTCAACGCGTTCACCATTCCGACGCTGTACGGCAACGCGCATCGGCGGGCGGTGGTGCTGCTGGTGCTGGACGCGATCGCGCCGGTGGTGGGCGCGCTGATCGGGACGCTCGTCCGCGTACCCGCGAATCTGGCCGGGCTCTACCTCGGCTACTTCGCGGGGTTCCTGCTGTACCTGGCGACCGGGGACATCCTGCCGGAGGCGCACGCTGGGCGGCCGTCGCGGCTGGTGCTGGCGTGCACGATCGGGGGTGCGGGGCTCATGTTCGGTGTTTCCGCGCTGAATCACTGATCCCGCGACACGCTCGGGTTGTTTTGGTACACATAGAAGCACAATCGCCGAAGCCCGCGGGCGCGTACGAGGCGGGAGTGTCATGTACGACGGCACGGATATCGATGTGGACCGGGCGCGGCCGCGCCGGGTCGGACGGGCCGGTCGCACGGCCGCGCTGATACTCGCCGTGCTGTTGACGGCCCTGGTGCTGTTCGGTTATCGAAACGAGTTGCCGCGCTTGACATTCGGATCCGGCGACCGCTCGACCACACTGCTCGGGCCGCCGCTGCCGCCCTTGGACGCGGCGCTGGTGGCCGCCGACGTCGAACCCGAATTGGTCAATGTCGACGTCTCGATCCGCCCGAGCGGGATCAGCGCCGCCGGATCGGGCATCGTGCTCACCGCCGACGGGCAGGTGCTGACCAGTCATCACGTGGTGAAGGGGGCGGACGTCATCACCGTCGGGGATCTGGGCAACGGCCGCGCCTATCCCGCGGTCGTGCTCGGCTACGACGCGACCAGCGATATCGCGTTGCTGTCGCTGTCGGGGGCGTTCGGGCTGCCGGTGGCGCGGGTGGGCAGTTCGGCCGCGCTGCGGCTGGGCGACGAGATCCTGGCCATCGGCAACGCGGGCGGCACCGGATCACCCACTGTCACACCGGGTTCGGTGACGTCGCTGAGCAGTTCGATCGTGGCCCGCGACGCCGCGGACCTGTCCCGCAAGGCGCTCGCGGGCATGATCGAGGTGGCCGCGCCGGTGGCGTCGGGGCAGTCGGGCGGGGCGCTGGTCGATCGGTACGGCGCGGTGGTCGGCGTGATCACCGCCGCGTCGGGGGAGGTCGCCAGGGCCGCCGGCCGGGCGAGCGGCTACGCGGTCCCGATCGATACGGCCATGACCGTGGTCCGCCAGATCCGCTCGGGCATCCCCACCGACACCGTCCACGTCGGCCCGACCGCCACCCTCGGCGTCCTCACCTCCGACGCCCGCCAACCGCCCGGCGCCCGCGTCGACGTCACCCTCTACGGCCAGCCCGCCTACACCGCGGGCCTGCTCGTGGGCGAGGTCATCACCGCCGTCGACGGCCGCACCATCACCTCGGTCCAGAGCCTCAAGGCCGCCCTGAACACCCGAAAGCCTTCGGACACAGTGCGTTTGGACCTCACCGACCCCGACGGCACCCACCGCACCCTGCCCGTGGTCCTGGCGTCGGGCCCGCCGAACTAGACCAGCGACAGCCAGTAGTCCTGGAACCGCAGGAACACCAGCAGGATCACCACGGCGTAGAAGACCGCGACGACGGTCCAGCGCCATTCGGCGAGGATGCGGGCCGGGCCGCGGGAACCGCCGAAGAGTTGGTCGGTGGTGACGGCGAGCATGAGGGGGGTGGCGGTCCAGACGACCATGCAGTAGGGGCACAGGGCGTTGATGCGGTAGAGGCTCTGGAAGATCAGCCAGCCGATGAACACCATGCCGAGGAGCAGGCCCAGCCACAGGCCCGCCCAGAACCAGCGGGGCAGCCCGACGCCCGCGACGGCCAGGACGGCGAGGGTGACCGCCACCGAGAAGCCGACCACGCCGATCAGGGGGTTGGGGAAGCCGAAGACGGCGGCCTGATCGGTGGCCATGACCGACCCGCACGACAACACCGGGTTGATGCTGCACGACGGCCGATAGTTCGGATCCATGAACAGCTTGAACCGCTCGACGGTCAGGGTGACCGCCGCGATCCAGCCCGCCAGCGAGGCGATCAGCAGCAACCAGGCGGAACGAACGGGCGCCGCGATCACTTCGCCGCGGCCTCGATCTTCTGGCGGAACGCGTCGGGCGCGGCGATGTCCTGCGGGGCGAGCTGCTGCCCGTTCACGAACACGGTCGGCGTCGACTGGATGCCGCTGTTCAGCACGTCCTTGGTGACCTTCTGCACGTACGAGTCGTACTTGTCGTCGTTGATGCATTGGGCCACAACGGGATCGGTGTACCCGGCCTCCTGCGCGATCTGGACCAGCTTCTCGTTGGGCAGGCCGCCGGAGCCCTCCGGGGGCTGCTGCTTGTACATGCTCGCCACCCACCCCTGGAATTTGGCGGGATCGTTCTCGGCCACGCAGTAGGCCGCGTTGGCCGCGCGCGAGGAGTAGCGGGCGCCGCCCGAGGCGCGGTCGAGGAACGCGATGATGTTGTACTCGACGGCCGCGGTCCCGGCCTTCACCTCGTCCTCGAGGACGGTCGCGTTGGTGGCCTCGAACACCTGGCAGGCCGGGCACTGGAGGTCGGCGACCAAGCGGACCGTGGCCTTGGCGCCGGGCTTGCCGATCCGGATCGAGCCGTTGTCGGTGATGGAACCGGTGACGGCGTCCGGGGCCGGGGGCTTGGTGGTGATCGTCGGCGCGGCCCCGGCGTCGTTCTTGTCGGACTGGCGCACCGCGATGCTGATGCCGATGGCCGCGATCAGGCCGATCAGCACGACCGCCACGCCCACCTGGATCGCGATGGTCCGCCTGCGATCGGTCCGCTGTACCGCCGCCAGCGCGTTCCTGCCCCGCGGATTGTTGCTCACCTTCGAGTTCACCACGCCTTCCTGTGCTCGTCCGGACACCCGTGCGTGCCGCCCCGATCGTACGGGCGGCCCGCGCGCGTGCCGCGCCCGCACACATCAATACCGGTCGAACCTGAGAGTCCGGACAGAACCCGTCAGGACTCGGCGAGGCGGCGGCGCTGTTCCTCGACGTCGAACGCGGGTGCGGGCCAGCTCAGTTCGAGCCCGCTCAGGGCGTCGATGAGCAGTTCGGTGACCGCGAGCCGGGCGTACCACTTGCGGTCGGCCGGAACGACGTACCAGGGCGCGTAGTCGGTCGAGGTGCGGTCGAGGACGGCCTGGTACGCCTCCTGGTACGCGGGCCAGTACGCCCGCTCGTCGATATCGCCCGGATTGAACTTCCAGTACTTGTCCGGGCGTTCCAGGCGCCGGGCCAGCCGCTTGCGCTGCTCGTCGAGGGAGACGAACATGGCGACCTTCACCAGCGTCGTGCCCGCCTCCACCAGACCGCGTTCGAACTCGTTGATCTCGTCGTAGCGGGCGGCCCACACCTGCCGCGGGACCAGCTCGTGGACCCGCACGACCAGCACGTCCTCGTAGTGCGAGCGGTCGAACACGCCGATCTGCCCGCCGCGCGGCAACTTTCGCTCGATCCGCCACAGGTAGTGGTGGCGCCGCTCCTCCTCGGTCGGCACGCCGAAGGCCGCGTGGTCGACGCCCTGCGGATCCACCGATCCGATCACGTGCCGCACGATGCCGCCCTTGCCCGCGGTGTCCATGCCCTGCAACACCAGCAGCACACTGCGCGGGTCGCCGGAACGGCCGTTGGCGTAGAGCTTCTCCTGTAGATCCGACAGCACCTGTTGGCGCTCGACGAGCCGCTTCGCGCCGGTCGCCTTGTCGCCGTCGAAGCCGGGCGTGGCCGAGGTGTCGATGTCGGCGACCTGCACGCCGTCGGCGCGCAGGGCCGGGGGAAACGGGGAGTCGGAGGATTTTGCCATGCGGCGAGTATGGCTCGCGCGGGCCGAGATTCACTGGATGCAGGCCAGGCGGGCCAGCTGGGCGGCGAGCTCGGCGTCGGTGACCGGGCTGAGGATGAGGTCCGCGGCCGTGGTGAGCAGGTAGCGGCCGTCGCCGGTGAAGTCGAGCCAGGTGCGGTAGCGGGTCGGCGGCGACATCGGATTGTCCGGGGCGACGGTGACGGTGATGAAACCGCGCGAGTCCACCGATTCGCGCAGCTTGCGGCGGAACCGGGCGGCGCCGCGATGGCTCGGACCCGAATAGGGCGGCATGCCCTCCAGTTCGAGCACCGCCTCCTGCGGCTCGCGCAACGGGCCCTGCTGACCGGGCGGCGCGGAGCCGATCACCTCGACCAGTTTCGCGCCGAGCGCGCGGGCGTGACAGACCAGCACGACCACCGCGTCGGGTTTGGCGATGAGGATTCCGGCGTGTTGATGGACCACGGCGGCGAAGGCGAGGACGCGTTCTGGTTCGGCGCCGGTTCGTTCCCCGGAGATGGTGATCGTGGTGGCGTCGCCGCGCGCGCACAACAGCAGCGCCGCGGTCAGGTCCGGATCGGTGTTGCGGGCGTAGCGATGTCGCAAACCCAGTGCGGCGTACTCGGATTCGGTGCGCGCGGTGGTTGCCGGGATCATGTTCACCGGGTACGGGCGCCGGTCCAGCCCGGTCTCGGTGGCCCAGACGTGGGTGAACTCGTCGGGGGTGAGCACCCACTTCACTACTCCGGCCCCCCGCTCGGCGCCGGGGTGAACCGCGGGACGCGATCGCCGGAGGCGGGCAGGGTCTGGTTGTAGACGTAGCTGAGCACGTCGCGGGCGTCGGCGAGGGCGGACGCGGCGGCCAGATCGTGGTCCATGCGGCGCTGGCCGCCGTGCACGGCCTCGGCCGCCGGATCCGGCAGCGGCCGGTAGGGCTGGGGCGGCGGCGGGATGGCGTCCCGAATCGATTGCGCCGCTTCGGCATTGGACTCCATGAGCCGTTGCAGGGTGTCGCACACCTCGGGCAGGGCCAGGCCCCGGCCGACGAAATCGCGGGTGGCCTGGAGGGCGGCCTCGTAGGCGCGGCCGCGCCAGCGGGTGAACTCGACGTTCACCGAATCGGAGAAGACCCGGAACGCCTCCCCGACCAGTTCGGCGTGCCGCCGCCAGGAGTCCGCGACCGCGCCGAGCGCGCCCGGATCCAGCGACTCGTGCACCTGATCCCAGATCTCCTGATGGGTGAAGGCGCCGAACACCTCCCGGTCCGGCACGAACGGCGGATCGGTCTCCGGGGGTGGGGTCACCGCACGTCCTCGGAGCGCGCGGTGATCAGTTCCAGCGCCGCGCGATTGGCGGCCTCGGCCTCGTCGAAGTGCTTGCCCGCCGCCAGATACGCCGCCTTGAACAGCAGCGCGGTCTGCTGGAAGGCGGTGATGGTGTCGTGGAATTCGCGGCCCTTCGCGGCGAACCCGCGGGTGAGGGCGTGTCCGGAGGGCAGATTCGGGAATCCGCCGACCTCGGTGACCGGCTGATCGGCGCGGCGGGCGTGCTGGAGATCCGCCACCAGCCGATCGCAGGCCGCCGCCAGATTGCGCGCCACATCCTCGGCGATCTCGAAGACCGCGCCCCCCGGATCCGTTGCCGCGGCATATAATTCGCGAGCGGCCTGTTGTCCGGTGTCCGGAACCCGCACTGCTGCTCCCCTTCCGGTTACGACCGACCCCGACCCCGTCTGGCGAATCTACCGGATCGCGCACGTCGCCGCCGATCCTCGCCGCTGTGAGCCGACACACGATATTCGGGCCGGAGTTGGGATCGTGCTTGCGCCCGAGGCGATTTCGTCACCGGGCCGGGCAGGTGGCGCTCACGTATTGCAGCAGTCCGTGCACCTCCTGGCGGATCTCGGTCAGGCCGGACCGCTCGAACAGGTCCGGGAAGGTGTCGATGTCGAACACCCGCAGCCCGCCCGCGCCGCCTACCAGCGTGCTCACCGCGCCGAACCAGGTGTCGTCGCGATGGCTGGTGCTGATCGCGATCCGGCCGCCGGGGGCCAGCACCCGGATCATCTCCCGCGCGGCCACCAGCGGATCCGGGATCAGATACAGCGCGCCGAAGCAGCAGACCGCGTCGAATGTGCCGTCCGCGAACGGCAATCGGCGCGCGTCGCCGCGCACGTAGCCGACCCGCGGACCGGAGTTGTCGACGCGGGCCTGGCGCAGCATCGGACCGGAGAAGTCGATGCCGACCGCGTAGCCGTCACCGGCCAGGTGGGTGCTCAGATAGCCGGTGATGTTGCCGGGTCCACACGCCACGTCGAGGACCCGGCTGCCGGGCCGCAGCCGCAGCGTGCGGGCGGCGTCGTGCCGATCGGCCCGCATGGTCCGGCCGGTGGCCAGGAAGAACGCGGCCGGACGCCAGGCCCGCTCGTAGACCAGGGCGAAGGCCGGGTTGTTCATCGTGCGCCGGGCGAGATTCACAGGGTCATCCTAGCTGTAACGATTTGTCACAGATATAGCTCAGGCCCGGTCGACCTCGACGGTCATCCCGGCCGCCCGCAGCCGTTCGATCAGCGCGTCGCCCATGGCCGTGGCCGGGGTGAGCACCCCGGCCAGCGCGGGCAGGTCGTCGAAGGCCAGGCACAGGCCCGACTCGCCGAGCATGACCGCGGTGGCCTGATAGCCCGGATCGCCGGTGCCGGAGAAGGTGGCGACGTACTTCGCGCCGGATGTGGTGCGGGTGAAGGTCTTCGAGGTGAACCAGCCGTTGCGCCGGGACTTCTCGCTCGGCCCGGTGCCCGGCTTGGGCAGCACGCGATCGAGCAGCCGCCGCCCGGCCGCGGCCCGCGACAGCACCGCCGTCGCCGCGACGCCCGCCACGATCCCGCCCGCCAGCCCGGCCGCGGCCAGCGGCGCGACCGGCGACGAACCGGCGCTCATCACCTCGCGGTAGCGGAAGTTCTTGCCGTACGCCCAGCCCAGCAGCCCGTTGCTGCGGCGCACCATCTTGGTGTTGTGCGGGCCCATGATGAACGTGGCCACCCAGCCGTGCAGGCTCGGATCGATGGCCGACGCCCGCATGAGCGCCTGATCGGACTGGCGGCCCAGATCGGGTTCGACGGCCGGGTCGGGGCTGAGCGAATACGGATGGGTCATGATCCTGCCGTTGGCCGGGTCCGCGGCGACCGACTCCATCATCGCGCGCAGGGCGTCGACGGTGCCGCCGCTCACCCCGCCCTTGAGCCAGGCCACCATCGTGGTGTCGGTGAGTTCGCCGGTGTTGTCCTCGACCGAGCGGCGGTAGAGCTGGTAGACGTTCAGATCCGACGGAATCGAGTCGTAGCCACAGGAATTCACGATCTTCGCGCCCGTGCCCGCGGCCTGCTCGGTGAACCGATCGATGCATTCGCGGATGAACGGCGGCTCCCCGGTCAGGTCGGCGTAGTGGGTACCCGCCTGCGCGCACGCCTGGACCAGCGGCAGGCCGTAGCGCAGGTACGGGCCGACCGTCGTGACGACCACCCGCGTGCGCGCGGCGAGCGCGTCCAGCGCCGCCTGATCCGACGAATCCGCAACCAGCAGTGGCCAATTCGCGGCCACCGGACCCAAGCCGTCGCGCACGGTGGTGAGCTTGTCCGGGGATCGGCCCGCCAGCGCGATGCGCGCGTCCGCGGGCGCCGCCCCGGCCAGATACTCCGCGGTCAGCCCGCCGACGAAACCGGTCGCGCCGAACAGCACGAGGTCGAATTCCCTGTCTGCCATGGATATCTCCTGACGGCGGGCCTGGCCGGATGGAGCTACGCCTTGCGCCGCTTGGTGGTGCCGGACTTCTTGCGGGCGGTGCCCGCCCGGGAGGAATTCTTCTTCGTCTGCGGGTGCTGCGCCAGCCACGAATGATGGAGCTTGCCCAATTCGGTCACCGGTGGGTCACCGTAGAGCCATTCGCGGGCGATGCGATGCCAGTTCGCGGTCGCCTCGAGCTGGCCGAGCACGCCGAAGGTGAGGAAATCGGCGCGCCGGGAGAACAGATGCTCCGGGGGGAGGTTCTGCTGTTTCATGCCCGCGTACTCCGCCGCGCGCGGATCGACCGCGAGAACGAAAGCGCCGCTTGCCAATTCGGGGGTGATCGTCAGCTCCTCGTCGACCACGACCCATTCGCAGGCGGCCAGCACGTACTCCAGCGCCTCCTCGGGGGTGACCTCGTCGGGCTCCTCGATCACGCCGCGGTCGATCAGCAGCCGCCACAACTCCTCGGCGCGGTCCTCGGCGGCGTAGCGGATGCCGGCCATCTCGGCCTGCACGTGCTGGGGATCCATGCGGTTGTAGAGACCGAAGTCCAGGAACGCCACCCGCCCGTCGTCGCCGAGCAGCAGGTTGCCCGGGTGCGGGTCGCCGCAGAACTCGTTGAAGGTGAACAGCGAACCGACGTAGAAGCGGTAGATGATCTCCCCGACCCGATCGCGTTCGGCGGCGGGCAGGGCCCGGATCTCGTCGAACCCGTGGCCGGGGAAGTACTCGCTGACCAGTACGCGGGTGGTGGACAGCTCCGGCATCGTCTTGGGCACCACGATGAACGGATGGTCGGCGTAGAGGGTCGCGATCTCGTACTGGGTGCGCGCCTCGGCCACGTAGTCGAGTTCACTCTCCAGATTCAGCCGCAACTCGTCGAGCACGGCCGGGGTCACCCACGGCATCGCCGACTGGAGGATGCGACGGAACATGGCCAGGTTCTTCAGGTCCGCGCGCACGGCCACATCGATGCCCGGGTACTGCACCTTCACCGCGACCTGCCGCCCGTCGTGCAGGCGGGCCCGGTACACCTGGCCGATCGAGGCCGCGGCGATGGGCTCGGCCTCGAATTCGGCGAAGACCTCGGAGAGCGGGCGGCCGAAATCCTCCTCGACGACCGCGCACATGGTCTCGAAGGAGACCTTCGGCGCGCTGTCGCGCAGCACGGCCAGTCGGCGCTGGAAGCGTTCGCGATGTTCGGCGGGGACGAGATCGAGATCGAGCACCGACAGCATCTGGCCGAGCTTCATGGCCACGCCCTTCATGGTGCCCAGCACCATGACCATCTGCTCGGTCGAGCGGATCATCGACTCCTCGGCCATGCGCGCGCGGACGGCCTCCGAGCGGCCGCGCATCGAGCGCCGGGTCCGTTGGGCGCGGATGACGTTACCGGCGACGGCCACCCCCAGCTTCGTTCCGCGCGCGAGTCGGGACGTCGGCAACTCTTTCGCCATGGAGAGCTACTCCGCCTCTCTGCGTATTCCTCGACCAGCGTTTGCAGTCTGCTAACAGGCTGCCGAATATGGCAGCCCGGGTCAAGGGTTGCCGGGATGCGCGCACCGCGGATTACCGCGGCGCGGAATGTTGCGGCGCGGAATACGACCGGCGGGATCGTCCGCGCGGCGAATTCAGCCGCGGGGCGCGGGCAGGGCGTGCGGCTGGGCGTTGAACTCCTCGGGCGAGCCGCCCGCGCGGACCATGCCCTCGATCGCGCTCCACGCCATCATCGTCATGTGGTCGAGCATCTTGTCGGCGGTCATGGCGCGGTTGGTGATCCACCAGTCCGTGGCGAGCTGCACGCCGCCCACGAGGACGTAGGAGTAGAGCATGACGCCCTCGGTGGAGACGCCGCGGTCGAACGCCTTGTCCCGCAGCACGGCCGCGACCACGTCGGCGAACAGCTTCTCGAAGTCGGCGAGGGTCGACTTGTCGGTGCTCGAGCCGTTGCCCATGATGAAGCGGTAGACGTCGGTGTCGGCGTCGACCGTGTGCACGTAGGCGGCGAGGGTGTTGCGCACCAGCTGGTATTCGTCGAGGTCGTCGCTGATCGCCTCGTAGATGCGCGGCATCAGCGTGGTCTCCACGAAGCGTTCCATGGTCGCTCGGGTCAGATCGCTCTTGTCCGAGAAGTACCGGTACAGCACGGTTTTCGAGACGCCGATCTCGGCGGCGATCTCGTCCATGCCGATATCGCCGCCGCGCTTGCGGATCGCGGCCAGGGTGCCGTCGACGAGTTCCTCGCGCCGGTCGATCTTGTGCTGATGCCAGCGCCGCTTGCGGCCGTCCACTCGGCCCGTGCGCGCCGGAGCGCTCGCGCCGGGGCGTGCGGCTCGTTCCTCGACTTCGACGAGGTCTTCGGTGGACAGGGCGGACTCCTCCCTCGGGGGGTGTGCGGGCCGCTCCCAGCTTAAGTCTTTTTCCGCGCGCGCAGGGAAGAAGCGAGGGAGGTTCGGCGAGCCAGCAGAATGGGGTTATGGAGCAATCTCCCGGCAGTGTCCCCGTTGCGACCCAGACGCGCCCGGCGGTGTCGGCGGGCTCGTTCGCCGATCTCATGGACGAGAGCGGAAAACGGCGTGACCTGCGCAAGATGAAGGCCGTCGCGACCGGATTCCTGCTCGCGGCGACGGTGATCTATCTGGTGTGCTGCTGGCTGGGTTCGCGCGGAATCGGCGGCGGCTGGGTCGGATACGTGCGCGCGGCGTCGGAGGCGGGCATGGTCGGCGCGCTGGCGGACTGGTTCGCGGTGACCGCCCTGTTCCGGCATCCGCTGGGTCTGCCGATTCCGCACACCGCGATCATCCGCAAGAAGAAGGATCAGCTCGGCGAGAGCCTCGGCGACTTCGTGCGAACCAACTTCCTGTCGCCGGAAACCGTTGTGGCCAAGGTGAATTCGGCCCAGATCTCGCTGCGGCTCGGACGCTGGACCGCGCAGCCCGCGCACGCGGCCCGGATCTCGGAGGAGACCTCGACGCTGCTGCGCGCGGTGATCGGCGCGCTGCGCGACGAGGACGTCGAGCAGGTGATCGATCACACCATCGTGAAACGCATCGCCGAACCCCTGTGGGGTCCGCCGATCGGCCGGGTGCTCGCCGAACTGCTCGGCGAGAACCGCCAGGCCCCCCTGCTGGATCTGCTCGCCGAGCGGGCCCATCAATGGGCGCTGGGCAGTCAGGAGACGATCGACCGGATCGTCATGCGCGACGCGCCGTCGTGGGCGCCGAAATTCGTCAACGTCCTGCTGTCCGAGCGCATTTATCGGGAATTGGTGGAATTCACCTGGAAGGTCCGCTCCCAGCCCGATCACGAGGTGCGCCTGGCCGCGACCCGGTTCCTCGAGGATTTCGCGCACGATCTCCAGTACGACGACGCCATGATCAAGAAGGCCGAACGGGTCAAGACCGAGATCATGGGCCGCGAGGAGATCACCGGCATGGCCCAGGCCACCTGGCGGGCCGCCAAGCGGATGATCCTGGAATCGGCCGACGATCCGAACAGCACCCTGCGCCGCAAGATCACCGAGAACGTGCAGCAACTCGGCCAGCGGCTGGTCGACGAGCCGGAACTGCGCGGTCGGATCGACGGCTGGACCGAACGCGGCGTCCGATATCTGGTGTCGAACTACGGTTCCGAGATCGCGACGCTGATCAGCGATACGGTGGCGCGGTGGGATGCCGACGAGGCGAGTTCCAAGATCGAATTGCAGGCCGGTCGCGATCTGCAATTCATCCGCATCAACGGAACGGTGGTGGGTTCGCTGGCCGGACTGGCGATCTACGCCGTTTCGCATTTGCTGTTCCCGGGTTGGTCGGCGTAGTCCGAGAATCCGATCGAAATTAGTGCTAGCAGGGCGCTTGCAAGAGTTAGCACCACGCCCTAGACTCGACAGTACAACCGCCGGAAGGTGAGTGATGGCAGACGATGCCGAGGGTTCCGAGCCGAAGGTGGCCCGCGTAGCCAACGCGGCGCACGACATCGGAAGCTTCATCCGTGCGCAGCGGGAAGCCGCGCAGGTCTCGCTACGCCAGCTCGCTCAGCTGGCGGGGGTGAGCAATCCGTACCTCAGCCAGATCGAGCGCGGGTTGCGCAACCCGTCCGCCGAGGTGCTCGCGCAGATCGCCAAGGGTCTGCGGGTCTCCTCGGAGGTCTTGTACATGCGGGCGGGCTATCTCGAGCAGAGGCCGCACAGCCCGGTCCGGGACGCCCTGCTGGCCGAAACGGGAATCACCGAGCGGCAGAAGCAGGTCCTGCTGGACATCTACGAGTCGTTCCGTCGCGAGAACGCGGGGAACGGCCTCGGAGGGGACGCGCCGGAATCGGCGGGGGGCGTTCCCGGGGGAGACAGGGACAACGAGGTTCCGCAGCACGCCACCCATGGCACACCGACCGAAGTTCCACGCCAGGAGGACGGAACATCATGACCCAAGCCAACGCCACCGTCACCAAGCCGCTCTACGCCACCGTCGGCGCGGGCGACGCCCTGTTCAACGCCGTCACCGAGGCCGTCGACCGGCTCCGGGAGCGCGCGGCCACCGCCGACGTCTCCGGCCGGGTCGAGGAGGCCCGCGAGCGGCTCGCCAACCTGCCCGCCGACGCCCAGGAGCAGTTCGGGACGCTGCGTCAGCGCCTCGCCGCCCTGCCCGCCGAACTGCCCGACGACGTCGCCGAGCTGCGCGAGAAGCTGACCCCCGAGGAGCTGCGCCGGGTCGTCGACCAGTACTACCACCAGCTGCTGGACCTGTACCAGGATCTGGCCGGGCGCGGTGAGGTGCGGGTCGGCAAGCTGCGCGAGACCAACACCGCGTTCGACGAGCAGTTCGGCCGGGTCGAGGACATCCTGGGCAAGGTCACCGTCCAGGCCCGCGGCCTGCTGGGCCGGGCCGCCGAGGAGGCCGACGCGGCCGCCGACGCCGTCGAGGCCGAGGTCGTCTCGGTGACCGAGCAGACCGAGCCCGCCAAGAAGGCCGCCCCGAAGAAGGCGCCCGCCAAGAAGGCCCCCGCGGCCAAGAAGACCACCCCCGCCGAGTAACGGCGAACAAAGGGTGACCCCTACCGCCCCCGCGCGAGCACTCCGCGCGGGGGCGTTGCTTCTATCATGGGAAGTGTGTACCAGCTGACAAGTGCAATCATCTGGCTGCTGTGGCTGGCGGCTATGGGGGCGACCATCTTCGCGCTGGTCCACGCCATCCGGCAGCGTGCCGACGCCTTCACCGCCGTGGACAAGCTGACCAAGCCGATCTGGGTGACCATCCTCGCGGTGGCGCTGGGACTGTTGTTCCTCGCGCGCACCCCGGTGGGTCTGATCGGCATCGCCGCGGTCGTCGCCACCGGCGTCTACCTGGCCGACGTGCGGCCCAAGGTGGACGAGATCCAGCGCGGGCCGCGCTGGTGACTCCTGCTAGCACTAGCAAGCACTTCGGGCTTGAGTTACTGTGGCAGTGAGTAACACACAAAGGAGTGCCCGATGTCGGCAACGCCGCCCAACCCGTTCGCGGGTCTCGCGCGTCGGGTGCACGAGCGCATGCTCGTCCATCGCGGCCGCCTGCGCACTCGGGTCTACGCCACCGCCGCGCTGAACCCCCCGACCGCGCCCCGCGAGGTCGTGCCCGTGACCGCGGTCGACGGGGTACGGCTGCGGGTGCACGCCTACGGTCCCGCCGACGGCGACGTGATCGTCCTGGTCCACGGCTGGACCTGCTGCCTCGAGTACTGGAATCCCCAGATCAACGAGTTCGCCGGGCGCTACCGCGTGATCGCCTACGACCACCGCGGCCACGGCGAGAGCGAATTCGGCGACGGCCGGGTGGACACCGATCTGCTGGCCGACGATCTGTCCGCGGTCCTCGACGCGACGCTGCGGCCGGGCCAGCGGGCCGTGCTCGTCGGGCACAGCCTGGGCGGCATGACGATTCAGGCATGGGCGGGCCGCTACCCCGAACAGGTCACCCAGCGCGCGGCCGCCGTGGTGCTCACCAACACCGCCCCGCACGGCCTGATCGCCGAGACGACCGTGGTGCCGCTGTTCAACCGCGGCCTGGTCGCGCTGCCGGATCTGCTCGGTCGCCTCGGGCTCGGCGCGCCGCTGGCGTTCCCGCCGCTGCGCGCGGTGCGCTGGGTGTTCCGCCGCCAGATCATGAGCCTGGCCTCGACCGGGGACGTCGCCGACTTCGCCATGGCCATCGTGCGGTCCTGTCCCGCGCGGGTGCGCGCGAAGTTCGGCATCCTGCTCGCCGAACTCGACCTCGGCCGCGCGGCGGTGAATCTGACCGTGCCCACCACCGTCATCGCGGGTTCCGCCGACGATATGACCCCGGTCGTGCACTCCGAGCGCATCGTCGAGATGCTGCGGGAGTCGGGCGGATTCGTGAAGCTGGTGGTCCTGCCCACCGGACATCTGGGCAATGTCGAGCAGTACGAACGGTTCAACCAGGAGCTCGGCGAGGTGCTCGACGCGACCTTCGCGCCGGTGCGCGAGGCCACGGCCTAGCCACTCCAGCGGCCGCGATCGTTCGCGATTCGTTACCGGGGAGGCCCGTAGCGTCGCCCGGGTCCGCTCCGATATGTGTTCCAGATAACAAAACTTCTCCGTCCTTCCGGGGGATGCCGGCGAATTGCCTTGCGGTGATCGGGTATTCGGGGGAAGCGGGATGTGGGCGGCGAAACGATCTTTTTGTCGCTTGCACTAGCAAGCACTACGGCTAGCGCGGTAGTGTGCGCGAGGACACAAAGGAGTGCTCATGCTGGTGAAGCTGCCGGGGACCGGCATCCGCCGTGGGGTCGACGCCCTCAACGCCGCCTACAGCGCGCGGCTGCGGTCGCGCACCTACGCCACGGCCGCGCTGAACGTGGCGCCGTCGCCGGACGTCGTATCCGTCACCACCGCCGACGGGGCTCGCCTGCGGGTGCACGCCTACGGTCCCGCGGACGGCGATGTGATCGTGCTCATCCACGGCTGGTCGTGCTGCATCGAGTACTGGAACCCCCAGATCAACGAATTCTCCGCCGACTATCGCGTGGTCGCCTACGACCAGCGCGGGCACGGCGAATCCACCTCGGGCACCGAGCGTTTCGGCCCGGACCGGCTCGCCGAGGATCTGTCCGCCGTCCTGGACGCGGTGCTGCCGCCCGGGCGGCGCGCGGTACTGGTCGGCCACAGCATGGGCGGCATGACGATTCAGGCGTGGGCGCAACGGTTTCCGGAGCAGGTCGCCACGCGCGCCTCGGCGATCATGCTCGCCACCACCGCCGCGGGCCGAATCACCGGGCGCGCCAAGATCATTCCGCTGCTGAACGAGGTGGTGCCCGCGCCGGTGTGGCTGGCGCAGGCGCTGTTCGGCGCCCCGCTGCCGCTGCCCGGATCGGTCGCGGTGCGGGAACTGTTCAAGAACCGCATCATGGGCCCGACCGCCGAGGCGGAGGCGGCGGCGTTCGGGCTGTCGATCATCCGCTCCTGCAACCCGATGGTGCGCGGCGCGGTGGCGCGCGATCTGACCACCCTCGACCTCGCCGAGGCCGCCGCCCATATCACCGTGCCGACCAGTGTGATCGCCGGGGAGCACGACAAACTGCTGCCGCGCGTCCACTCCGAGGAGATCGCGGAGCTGCTGGCCGCCAACGGAGTCCTGGACCGCTTCACCGTCCTGCCGACCGGGCATCTGCCCAATATCGAGGCGCCCGACGCGTTCAACGCCGAGCTGCGCCGCCTGATCCGTGTCGCCCAGACGACCGTGCCGCGGATGCGTCCGGGCGGTGCCGCCGCATCGTAACGGGCGTACGGTGTCCGAGAAGCGGACACTGGAGGCAGCAGACTTCCCCGACGTCAGCCGGGGGACGGGGCGGCAGCACGGGCGACCGCGTTGCCAGCCAAGGCCGGTCAAGGGCGCCCGGTCTTGGCCTGCCGCTCAGCTGAACACCACCGTGCGGCGGCCGTGCACGAGCACCCGCCCCTCCAGATGCCAGCGCAGCCCGCGCGCGAGCACCACCCGCTCGATGTCGCGGCCCTGGCGGACCATGTCGCGCACGGTGTCGCCGTGGTCGATGCGGATGACGTCCTGTTCGATGATCGGCCCCGCGTCCAGTTCCGCCGTCACGTAATGGCAGGTCGCCCCGATGAGTTTCACCCCGCGCGCGAACGCCTGGTGATACGGCCGCGCCCCCACGAACGACGGCAGGAAGCTGTGGTGGATGTTGATCGCCCGTCCCGCCCAGTGCGCGCACAGCTCGGCCGGGAGGACCTGCATGAACCGGGCCAGCACCACCGCGTCCGGCTCGTGCGCGTCGACCAGTTCGCGGACCTGCGCGAAGGCCGGGCCGCGCTCGGCGGGATCCTTCGGGAACGGCACGTGATGGAACTTCACCCCGTGCGCCTCGGTCATCGCGGCCAGATCCGGATGATTGCCGATCACCGCCTCGATGGTCGCCGGAAGTTCGCCGCTGACCGCGCGGCCCAGCAGATCGTGCAGGCAGTGCCCGTCCCGGCTGACCAGCAGCACCGCCCGGCGGCGCACCGCCGAATCGAGCAGCTGCCACTCGGTCTGCGGCCCGAACTCCCGCGCGACGGCCGCGAACCGGGCGCGCAACTCGTCGAGCCCGAACGGGACCGTGGCGGCCGCCAGCGCCTGCCGGGTGAAGAACCAGCCCGATTCGGGATCGGAGTGGTACCCCGCCTCCACGATCGACCCCCCGAATTCGGCGATGAAGGACGTGATGCGCGCGATGATGCCCGGCCGGTCCGGGCAGCCCAGGGCGAGCGTGTAACGACGGTCGTCGGAGTCGGCGGGGAGGGCACTCATGGCCCCCATCCTCGCAGGTGGAACGGGCGCGACCGGGCGAGGCCGGGTCAGAGCGCGTAAAACGGCTCCGCGTAACGGAATTCGCCGACGATGCCGGTCTCGTAGGTGCTCAGCGCCCGGACCTGGAAATGGCTCGCCCAGCTCGGTTCGTCGGGGACGATGCCCAGCCGCGCGCCGGGCACGAATCCGAACCGCGGGTAGTAGTCGAGGCTGCCCAGCAGTCCGACCAGGGGTTCGTCCAGGGCGTCGGCCGCGCCGAGGGCCGCGTGCACGAGCGCCGATCCCACCCCCGCCCCCTGCCGATTGGGCAGCACCCCGATCGGCCCGAGCGCCAGCACCGGGAACGGCCCGACTCCGGCGCGGCTGAGGCACACATGTCCGACCACGGTCTCCCCGAGCTGCGCGACCATCGACAGCGTCGGCATCCAGGCCGGATCGCCGCGCAACCGGTGCACCAGCGCGACCTCGGCCGGTTCGGCCGGTCCGCCCGATGCGAAGGCGGCGCGATGGACCGCGTCGACAGCGGGGATGTCGCCGGTCCGTTCCCGACGAATCAGCACCGTGTCGTTCTCCTCCCCGATGATGGGCCCGCCCGGGGCCGTCTCTGCTTCGAGTGTGCGGGACGGCCGAGGCCGCTCGCAACGCATATGTGTCAGACTCTGCCCCATGGCGGAGACCTCCAGCGAATCCGGGAATCGCGCGCCGACCCGCGGGGAGGTGGCCGCGATCATCGACCACACCCTGCTCGCGCCCGAGGCCACCCGCGAACAGGTGGACGAGACGATCGCCGAGGCCCGTCGCCTGGGCGTGTACGCGATCTGCGTGTCGCCGTCGATGCTGCCGGTCCGCGCCCCGGGCCTGGTTGTCGCCACCGTCGCGGGTTTCCCGTCCGGCAAACATCATTCGCTGGTCAAGGGCACCGAGGCGCGGCTGGCGGTGGATCAGGGCGCGGCCGAGGTGGATATGGTCATCGACGTCGGGGCCGCGCTCGCCGGGGACTACAACGCCGTGCTGGCCGATATCGTCACCGTGCGCGAGGCGATCGGGGACCTGGCCCTGCTCAAGGTGATCATCGAGGCGGCCGCGCTGCCCGACGCGGCCGTCGTCGAGACCTGCCGCGCGGCCGAACGCGCCGGGGCCGATTTCGTCAAGACCTCCACCGGTTTCCACCCCGCGGGCGGCGCGAGCGTGCACGCCGTACGCCTGATGGCCGAGACCGTGGGCGGGCGGCTGGGCATCAAGGCCAGCGGCGGCATCCGCACCGCCGAGGCCGCCGCCGAACTGATCGCCGCGGGCGCCACCCGGCTCGGGCTGTCCCGCTCGGCCGCGGTGCTCGACGGCTTCCCGGCCTGATCAGCAGCGGCCGTCGCCGCCCTCCAGCTTGGTCGCGCCGCCGGTCAGCTTCACCTCGATGCCGGTGTCGGTGACCTTGACGTCGGTGGGCTTCAGATCGAGCGGATAGCTCTGGAGACTCTCGGTCATCGTCTGCACGATGCCGTCGACCAGATCGGTGGGCAGGCCCAGGCCCAACAGCTGCGCCGATTGGGTGGTCACCTGGATCTGGTCGCCGACGACGCGCGGCAGCAGCCGCAGATCGGCCAGCCCGCCCAGCACCTTCACATCCAGGGTGCCGGTGCTCGGATCGGACTGGACGCCGGAGACCAAGCCGCTCAACGTTTTCGCCATACCCTCGTTGCTCCAGGTCGCGTCGGCGCTGGAGTTGTCGACCGTGGCGCCGCCGCGGCCGTTGTCGATGAGGTTGATGTCGTTGAGCCGGGCGCGCACCCGCATGTCCTGGGCCGGGCCGAAACTGGCGTCGTCACTGGTCAATTCGACGTATTGGACCTGGTGGTCGACGGCGGTGAGCAGCAGTGGTTTCGGGCCGAAGTGGATGTCGACCTTGGAGCCCAGCTCCTTCTCCACCTGCGCGGAGATGCAATTCGAGCTCTGGCGGCGGAAGTAGGTCTCCGCGGCGGCGGCCGTGCCGACCAGCGCGAGCACGACGACTAGCCCGAGGATCAGCACGATCCGTCGCACGTTGCGCGGGCGTCCTTCAGGGGGAGTCGAACTCATGGCAGCGATTCTTCCCGAGCTTTCTGAGCCGGTTCTGTGGGGCTGGTGAAGGGATTCGACGAAGCCGGACGAATTGTGACATTCCGCACAACCCCGGGCGTAGCCTGGATCACATGTCCGGGGAAGCCGCCGCCAGCAGTATTCGTGATCCCGAACGGGGTTGGTCGATACTGCGGCGGCTCGCGGGACGGCACGCCGGATATTTCACCATCGGGCTCGTGCTGCGCACCGGCTGCGAGGAGCGCATCCGCTCGGCCCTCGAGGACGGTCGGGTGCTCCGGGCGGGCGTGGGCCTGCTGCGGATGGCCGACTGGCCCGAGGGCCCGCTCGACGAATTCGCCATGTGGTCGGCCTGGTTCGAGGGCAAGGCGGCCGTCTCCCACCACAGCGCCGCCGAACTGCACGGAATCGGCCGGTTGCGACCGCGATTCGTGCACCTGTCCGCGGCGGGCGGCCGCGTCCCCAGCGCCCCGAAGCTGGTCGTGCTGCGCCGGGTGCTGCGCGGCGACGAGGTCGAGTCCGCCGGAACGTTTCTGGTGACCACGCCGCTGCGAACCGTCCTCGATCTCGCCGAGACCGGTATCGGGCAGGCCGCGCTCGACGAGGTGGTGGCCGACGCGGTCGCCATCAACCGCTGCGCGGGCAACGAATTGCGTTCGGCCGCAATGACTCTGCCGCAACGGAGTGCCCTGCGCATCCGGCACGCGCTCGAACGGGTGTGAGTCTCATCCCGGCGCGACGGTCGCCCACGGCACCGACAGTACATTGTCGCGCAGGCGGCGGCGCGGGTCGTGCACCGGAAAACCCCGCTGCCGCAACAGTTCCGCCGCCGCGCGCCACCGTACCCGGGGGCCGTAGGGGGCCAGCGGCGCGGCGTGCGCCCAGGCCCGATCGGCCGCGGCGAGCAGCGCGTGCACGCGTTCACCCGGAATATTGCGGTGGATCAACACCTTCGGCAGCCGTTCGGCCAGATCGGACGGCCGCTCGACGGTGAAGGGATCCCAGGCCAGCGTCAGCGACAGCGGACCGGAGCGGTCGAGCAGCACCCAGGCGCAGCGGCGGCCCACCTCGTCACAGGTGCCGTCGAGCAGCAGGCCGCCGGGCGCCAGCCCCGCGAGCACGGTCGACCACGCCTCGGGCACGGCCGTTTCCGGATACTGCCGCAGAACGTTGAACGCCCGCACCAGAATCGGGCGCAGCCCCGCCAATTCGAAACCGCCCCGGGCGAATTCGACGCCGTCGCGGCCCGGCACCACCCGCGCCGGATCGATCTCGAGCCCCACCACCCGCACGTCCGGGCGCACCCGCCGCAGCCGGGCGGCCAGCTCCAGCGTGGTCACCGGACTCGCGCCGTAACCCAGATCCACCACCAGCGGATCGGTCGCGGCGTGCAGCCGGGCGGTCACGAGGTCGTGGTGTGTCAGCCATCTGTCGCTGCGGCGCAGGCGATTTCGCCCCGTGGTGCCGCGGGTGATCGCCCCGACGGGCCGGGTCTGTCCGTGATCGCGCATGCCACCGGACGGGTCAGGCCGTCGGATTCCGTTCGTCGAGCCAGCGCGTGGTGAACTCCGCCTCGGCGCGCAGCAGATCGACGAGATTGATCAACATCAGCTGCTCCAGTCTCGGGCCGAGCAGCGGGATGAACACCTTGGCGGTCGAGGAGGTGCGCAGCGTGCAGCCGGTGTCGGTGGGAAACAGGTGCATGGTGCCGCCCAGACTGCCCGGGCCCGCCGGAATCGCCGCGCTGTACTCGCCGGTGACCTCGGGCGCGAACGGCCCGTAGGTCTCCTTGCGGGTGATCACCATGTCCTTGCGCATCACCGCCCGCGCCGCGTCGGGCAGCATCTCGCGCGGCAGCACATGTCGCAGCACGACCTCGATGCCGCCGTCCCCGGCGTCCAGCGCGACGACGTCGTTGGGGGAGTACTTGCGCATCTCCTCCATGCGCGCGTCCCAGTAGGCGCGGTCGGCGAGAGCCGCGTACACCTCTTTGGTGGTGTGCAGCCGGTAGCGAGCGGAGTAGTCCAGTCGACGGGCCATGGGCGCTGAATGTACCGTGCCCGATCGGCACGATCCGGGCCGCCGCTCCGGTCATGCGCGATCGCTACCGATTCGCGGCGATCCAATTGCCGGTGAACTCCGCCTCCGAGGCCAGCAGTTCGGTGAGCTTCTCGGCCACCACGGCCTCGATCTTCTTGCCGAACAACGGCACCTTCACCTCGACCGAGCCGTCGACCACGATCGTCGCCGAGCTGTCGTCGCCGGTGAGTGTCACCGTGCCGCGCAGCTGGGCGGGCGCGCCCTCGACGTGGGCCTCGAAGACGCCCGAACTGCCCTCGTAGGTCTCGGTGCGGGGGATGATCAGATCCCCCGGGCGCACGGTGGTGAGGGCGTCGGGCAGTTCCGCGGCCGGGATGGACTGGACCATCTGCACCCGTAGCCGCTCGCCGTCGGACTCGAATCCGTCCAGGCGGGCCCCGGGGCCGCCGACCTCGGCGAGGCGGTCCTTCCAATACTGCTCGTCGGCGATCGCCGCACGCACGGCGGCGGCCGGATGCGAGTAGTGAGCGGTGTACGCCAGGGGTGTCGCCATGACCGAACACGGTACCGTCTGTGCTCGTGCGTACATCCCAGGTGGTGCCGTTCGAGGAAGTGAGCGCGCTGCTCACGGCAACCGGTGCGCGGGTGCGCAATTCGGTGCCGCTCGCGGACCTGACCACCCTGCGCGTCGGCGGCCCGGCGACCGTCGCCGACTGCGACTCGATCGACGCGCTCGTCGCCACCGTGCGCGCCCTGGACGCGGCGGGGATTCCGGTGCTGTTGCTGGCGGGCGGGTCGAATCTGCTCATCGGCGACGGCGGATTCGGCGGGGTCGTGGTGCGGATCACGGCCGGTGCGGTGGATATCGAGCCGGATCGGGTCGTGGCCGAGGCGGGCGCGAACTGGGACGCGGTGGTCGCCGCGACCGTCGAGGCCGGGTTCGGCGGGCTGGAGTGCCTGTCCGGGATTCCGGGGTCCGCGGGGGCGACGCCGGTGCAGAACGTCGGCGCCTACGGCGTCGAGGTCGCGCAGTTGCTGCTGCGGGTGCGGCTGCTGGACCGGGCGAGCGGCGAGGTCCGCTGGGTGACGCCCGACGAACTCGGATTCGGTTATCGCACTTCGGTTCTCAAGCACAGCGACCGCGCGGTGGTGCTCGGGGTCGAATTCGCCCTGCGCACCGACGGTTCCAGCGCGCCGCTGCGCTACCGCGAGCTGTACCAGGCGCTGGGCGCGGCCGAAGGCGACAGTCGTCCGGCGGCCGAGGCGCGCGCGGCGGTGCTGCGGCTGCGCGCGGGCAAGGGCATGGTGCTCGATCCGGACGATCACGACACCTGGAGCGCGGGTTCGTTCTTCACCAATCCCGTGGTGCCGTTCGAGCGCGAGGCGCAGGTGCGGGCGGCGATCGCGGCGCACGTGGGCGACGTCACCGTTCCCACCTATCCCGCGGCCGGGGGTGTGAAGTTCTCCGCGGGCTGGCTGATCGAGCGGGCCGGATTCGCCAAGGGTTTCCCCGGGCCGGACGCGCCCGCGCGACTGTCCACCAAACACACGTTGGCCCTGACCAACCGGGGTGCGGCCACGGCCGCCGACCTCGTGGAGCTGGCGCGCGCGGTGCGCGACGGGGTCGCCGAGAGGTTCGGCATCCGGCTCGAGCCCGAGCCCGTGACCGTCGGAGTCTCGCTCTGACGGTAAATTCGAGGAAGTGAGCATTCGAGAAGTCACCAGTCGACGTGCCCTGCTGGTCGGGATGGCCCAGCTGGCCACGGCCGCCCTGGTCGCCGGATGTTCGAGCGGCAACGGCGGGGGCGACAAGGCAGCGCCGAAGGACAAGGCGCCCGTGGCCAAGGTCACGTTCGATCCCGGCAACGGCGGCACGGACATCAATCCCACTGCGCCCGTGTCGGTTTCGGTCGCCAACGGCCGGATCGACCAGGTGGCGCTGAACAATCCGAACGGCAAACAGGTCAAGGGCGAACTCTCGCCCGACAAGACCGGCTTCAAGATCACCGAGCCGCTCGGCTACGGCGTGACCTACACCTGGTCGGGCACCGCGGTCGGCACCGACAACAAGTCCGTGCCGATCGAGGGCAAGTTCACCACGGTGTCGCCCAAGCAGACCGTGCCCGCGACCATCAATATCGGCGACGGTCAGGAGGTCGGCATCGCCGCGCCGATCATCCTGCAGTTCAAACAGCACGTCGCCGATAAGGCCGCGGCCGAACGCGCCCTCACGGTCACCACCACCCCGCCCACCGAGGGCGGCTGGGCCTGGCTGCCCGACGAGAACGGCGGCTCCCGCGCCCACTGGCGGCCCCGCAACTACTGGGCCCCCGGCACCGAGGTCAGCCTGTCCGCCAAGCTCTACGGCCTGCAACTGGCCGACGGCGTCTTCGGCGACTCCGACCTCACCTCGCAGTTCAAGATCGGCCGCGCCCAGATCGTGAAGGGCAACGCCCCCAGCCACCGCGTCCAGGTGGTCCGCGACGGCGACACGATCTTCGACTTCGCCTGCAGCTACGGCGAGGGCAACGAGGCCCGCAACGTCACCCGTTCCGGCATCCACGTCGTCACCGAGAAATACGAGGACTTCATGATGTCGAACCCGCCCTTCTACACCAACGTCCGCGAACGCTGGGCCGTCCGCATCTCCAACAACGGCGAATTCATCCACGCCAACCCCGAATCCGCCTCCGCCCAAGGCAATTCCAACGTCACCAACGGCTGCATCAACCTCAGCACCACCGACGCCCAGAAGTACTTCCCCACCGCCATGTACGGCGACCCGGTCGAAGTCACCGGCACCTCCATCGCCCTCTCCGCCGCGGACGGGGACATCTACGACTGGACGATCGACTGGGAAACCTGGCAGACGATGTCCGCCTTGCACGGGGAGCCGTCGTCGGTGGTCTCGGCGACGCCGGTGCCGCCGGGGCCGGTGCGCGGGGGGAACTGACCCGGCCGCTCGGACCGGCGCAACATCCCTTGTACAGGCGCGACACCCCTTGTACCGGCGCACCACCCCTTGTACCCGCGAGCGAAGCGAGCGGGTCAGCTGCGGCGGGCGAAGCGGCCCGCGTCGGCCTGGTCTCGGGGCTTGACGACGATGGTGTCGAGGTTGACGTGGGCGGGGCGGGTGGCGACGAAGCCGATGATCTCGGCGATGTCCTGGGCGACGAGCGGGTCGATGCCCTCGTAGACCTTGGCGGCGCGGTCGGCGTCGCCGCCGAAACGGACCAGGGAGAACTCGGTTTCGACTGCGCCCGGGGCGATTTCGGTGAGGCGGACCGGTTGGCCGAGGAGTTCGCCGCGCAGCGTGCGGTGCAGGACGGCCTGGGCGTGCTTGGCCGAGGTGTAGCCGGAACCGTTGTCGTAGGGCTGGAGGGCGGCCACCGAGGTGACCGTGACGATCAGGCCGTCGCCGGAGTCGATCAGCTTGGGCAGCAGCGCCTTGGTCATGCGCAGGGTGCCGAGCACATTCGTCTCCCACATCCAGCGCCAGTCGTCGAGATCGGCCTCGGCGACCGGCGCCAGGCCCTTCGCGCCCCCGGCATTGTTGACCAGCACATCGACCCGCTCGACCGCGTCGGCGAACGCCCGCACCGAATCCTCGTCGGTCACGTCCAGCGGCAGCGCGGTCCCGCCGATCTCGCGGGCCAACCGCTCCAGCCGGTCCACCCGCCGCGCGCCGACCACCACATGACAGCCCTGTTTCGCGAGCTCACGGGCGGTGGCCTCGCCGATCCCCGAACTGGCCCCGGTCACGACAGCGGTACGAGTGCTCATGCGCCCGAGCTTAAAGTTTCCCGTCCCGATTAGCCTATTCGGCATGATTCGGGAAGTCGTGAGCGCCGACGGAACCAGCATCGTCTACCGCGTGACCGGACCGGCCGACGCGCGTCCGCTGATCCTGCTGCACGGCTGGGCGGGCAACCTGCTCAACTGGGGCGCGGCCGCCGCCGAGCTGGCACAGCGCTATCGCGTCGTCGCCGTCGATCTGCGCGGCCACGGCTACTCGGGCGCTCCCGAGACCGGCTACGACGACCCGAAGAACTGGGCGGCCGACGTCGCGGCCGTGCTGGCCGGTGAGGGTATCGAGACCGGCGCGGTGCTGCTGGGCTGGTCCTACGGCGGCATCGTGCTCACCGACTATCTGACCGCCTACGGGACGGGTGCGGTCGCGGGCGTGGTCTACTGCGGGTCCCAGGCCAATATCGGCCGCGACGTCCCCGGGGCCGAGATGGGTTCGGCCATGCGGCAGGCCATTCCCGACGCCTTTTCCGACCGCGCGGGCCGGGCGGTGCGCGGCCTGTCGGCCTTCGGCAGTTCGGGCACCGGCGGCGGCGTCGACAAGGGTCCGGACGCGCAACGGCTCTTCGGCGGCAGCCTCTCGACCCCGCCCCGGGTCCGCAAGGCGCTGTTCTACCGCACCGTCGACAACACCGAAACCCTTCGCGCCCTTGACATTCCGGTGCTCGTGCTGCACGGCACGGAGGATCCGGTCGTCCCGATCGGCAACGGCCGCTACATCGCCGCGACCGCCCCCGACGTGCGCGCCTCCTACTGGGAGGGCGCGCAGCACGGCTTGTTCATCGAGGACGCCGACCGATTCGTCGCCGAGGTGAGCGGCTTCGTCGACGCGCTGAACTGAGGTTTTGCCCGTGGCCGGTCCGGTTCGAACCAGGACCCCCGCGACATCGTTCGACAGGTGTGAGCCGACACACCGAAGGTCTTGAGCGAAGCCCGGTTTCGCGGACGGGCACGTCGGCCGCCGCTGTGTCGCTGCGGATTTGCCGGTCGGTCCGCCGGAAGCTCGGTGCGGGCGTGCCCATTCGGCGCTCGGCCCGGCTTGTGATGGGTGTCACTAGGTGGTGGAGGTCGCATCGGGCAATTCCCTCGGACGTGCACACTGGAGTAGTGAGTCAACGCGCGGACCTACGGCCGAATCGGATCGCCGTGTTGTCGGTGCACACCTCGCCCCTCGCGCAGCCGGGTACCGGCGACGCGGGCGGGATGAACGTCTACGTCCTGCAGACCGCCATCCAGCTGGCTCGCCGCGGGGTCGAGGTGGAGATCTTCACCCGAGCCACCTCTTCCAACGACGAACCGGTCGTCGAGGCCGCGCCCGGCGTCCTGGTCCGCAATGTGGTCGCGGGCCCGTTCGAGGGCCTGGACAAACACGATCTGCCCACCCAGCTGTGCCCGTTCGCCGCCGAGGTGCTGCGCCAGGAGGCCCGGCACCTGCCCGGCCACTACGACCTCATCCACTCGCACTACTGGCTGTCCGGCCAGATCGGCTGGCTCGCCCGCGACCGCTGGCGGGTGCCGCTCGTGCACACCGCGCACACCCTGGCCGCGGTGAAGAACGCCTACCTCGCCGAGGGCGACGTCCCCGAACCGCCCGCCCGCGAGGTCGGCGAGAAGCAGATCACCGCCGAGGCGGATCGGCTGGTCGCCAACACCGCCGAGGAGGCCCGGCAGCTGACCGAGCTGTACGGCGCGAATCCCGAACACATAGATGTGGTCCTGCCGGGTGCGGATCTCGCCCGCTACCGCCCCGGCGACCGAGCTGCCGCCCGTACCGAACTGGGCCTGCTCCCGCACGAGCAGGTCGTGGCGTTCGTCGGCCGCATCCAGCCGCTCAAGGCCCCCGATGTGCTGGTCCGCGCGGCCGCGCGAGTACTGGCCGAGGAGCCCGGTCGCGCATTGCGGGTGCTGATCGTGGGGGGTCCGTCCGGCACCGGGCTGGAACGGCCCGACGCGCTCATCGAGCTGGCGGCCGAACTCGGCATCGCCGATCGCGTCACCTTCCTGCCGCCGCAACCGCCGCAGCGGCTGGTGCGGATCTACCGCGCCGCCGATCTGGTGGCCGTGCCCAGCTACAACGAATCGTTCGGCCTGGTCGCCATCGAAGCGCAGGCCAGCGGGACGCCGGTGTTGGCCGCGCACGTCGGCGGTCTCGGCACGGCGGTGCGCGACGGTGTGTCCGGCCTGCTCGTGCCCAACCACTCCACCGAGGAGTGGGCGGCGGCGCTGCGCCGCCTGCTGAACGATCCGATTCGCTTGCGGCACATGGGCATCGCCGCGGTGGACCACGCCGCCGAATTCTCCTGGGAGCACACCGCCGAGGGTTTGCTGGACAGCTACGCCGAGGCGCTGGCCCGGTATCGAGGTGTGCGCTCGCGCGGGCCGGGTACGTTGCTCTCGGAGAGCAATCAAGCCAGATCGCGGGCGCTGTGGCGGCGCCGGACAGGAGCGGTGCGCCGGTGAGCGACGACACGATCCCCGACCTCGTCGAGGACACCCTGCGCGACCGCGAGATCGAATACACCCGCGAGGGCGAGGACACCTTCATCGTCGTCCTCCCCGGCGAACGCAAACTCAAGACGACCGTCATGCTCACGGTCGGCAAACACGGCGCCCGCTTCGAATGCTTCGTCTGCCGCAAACCCGACGAGAACTTCGAGGGCGTCTACAAATTCCTCCTCCGCCGCAACCGCCGCCTCTACGCCGTCGCCTACACCCTCGACCGAGTGGGCGACATCTACCTCGTCGGCCGCACCTCCACCCACGCCATCACCCCCGACGAACTCGACCGCATCTTCGGCCAGATCCTCGAGGCCGTGGACGCCGACTTCAACGTCCTCCTCGAACTCGGCTTCGCCGAATCCATCCGCCGAGAATGGAAATGGCGAGTCTCCCGAGGCGAATCCCTCAAAAACCTCCGGGCTTTCGAACACCTGGTAGACGAGGACGCCTGACCCCCAGGCCGACGAACACAGCCGCACCCATTATTCGAATCCGCACCCCTTGCAGGGCCATGCAACGGGTGCGGATCCGAATAAAGGGTGCGGCTGGGGTTGCGGTGCTGGCGATCGGTCTCGGGTACCGGCATGCTCATGGCCGGACGACGAGGGAAGGTGAATGCCATGGCCGTGCTGGCTCTCGATATCGGGGCGACGAAGTTGGCGGCGGGGGTGGTGCACGGGGGGCGGGCGGTGCGGGAGGTTCGGCAGGTGAAGGTGCCGGGGGAGGGGGTTTGGGAGGCTTGCCGCGGGTTGTTGGTGGAGGTGGCGGGGGCGGAACGGGTTTCGGCGGTGGGGATCGGGTCGGCAGGGCCGGTGGATGTGCGGTCGGGGGTGGCGTCGCCGTTGAACATTCCGGAGTGGCGGGGTGGGTTTCCGATCGTGGCCGCCGTGCAGGAGTTGTTCCCGGGGGCGGTGATTCGGTTCGCGATCGATGGGGCGTGTCTGGCGTTGGCCGAGCATCACCTCGGCGGGTTGCGGGGGCTGCGGGACGGGCTGGCGATGACGGTGTCGTCGGGGATCGGGGGCGGGATCATCATCGATGGCCGAGTCGCGGTGGGGCGCACGGGAAACGCGGGTCATATCGGGCACATCGTGGTGCCGGGGTGGGACGAGCCGTGTGGTTGCGGCGGGGTGGGCTGCGTCGAGGCCGTGGCCAGCGGGATGTCGTCGGTGCGGTGGGCGCGGTCGCGGGGGTGGGGCGGGAGTACGGGGGTGGAGTTGTCGGAGGCGGCGCGAGCGGGGGACGAGATCGCGCTCGCCGCGCTGGCTCGATCGGGAACCGCTCTGGGACAGGCGATTTCGTCCGCCGCGGCGCTGCTCGACATCGATCGGGTGGTGATCGGCGGTGGGTTCGCGGAATCCGGTGCGCCGCTGTGGGATCCGCTGCGGGCCGTGATCGCCAAGCACGCGCGGCTGGGATTCACACGGGAGCTGCGGGTGGTCAAGTCGCGAATCACCAACGGCGCCACGCTCGTCGGCGCGGGGGTGCTGGCGGCCGGGCACGCGACCGCCGACGAGTACGACTGAGTCAGGCGGCGCGGGCGTGGGCCACGAGGGCGTTGGCGTGACCGTGGCCGAGGCCGTATTCGCTCTTCAGCCAGGCCACCAATTCCCCGTGCTTGGTGAGTTCCGAGGTTCGGATCAGCTCCAGCCATTCGGCGATCGGGCGGCCGTACTTCTTCTCGATCGAGGGGAAGTAGGAGGCGGGGCCCTTGGGGGAGGGGGTCGTGTCGCTCATGCTCGTGACGACGACGCGCCCGGGCGAAATTCGTCGCGCGCGGTGCGTGGCTCGCGTCACTCCGCTCGGTTAGCGTGACTCGGGTGCCTGCCGAATTCTGTCCTGGCGATGTGGTTTTCGTGCCCAGCGGACCGTTCCAGGGAGTCTGCGGGGTGGTGCGGGAGGTCGACGCCGAACGCGAGGAGCTACGTCTGGTCGTCTCCGTGTGTGACCGTCGGCACCAGGTGGTCGTCGGCTTCACCGAGGCCGAACCCGCGTAGGCCGGTGAGCAGCGGCATCGGCTCCGTGGCAGGATGACCGCATGACGTACACCCTCGTTTTGCTGCGCCACGGCGAGAGCGAATGGAACGCCCTGAACCTGTTCACCGGCTGGGTGGATGTGCATCTGACGGACAAGGGCCGGGCCGAGGGCAAGCGCGCCGGGGAGCTGCTCGCCGAGCGGAACATCCTCCCCGACATCGTGTTCACCTCGCTGCTGCGCCGCGCGATCAGCACCGCCAATATCGCCCTCGACGCCGCCGACCGGCATTGGATTCCCGTCATCCGGGACTGGCGTCTCAACGAGCGGCACTACGGCGCGTTGCAGGGCAAGAACAAGGCTCAGGTACGGGACAAGTACGGCGATGAGCAGTTCATGCTGTGGCGCCGGAGCTACGACACCCCGCCGCCCCCGATCGAGCCCGGCAGCGAGTACAGCCAGGACGGCGACGCCCGGTACGCCGCGGACGAGGTCCCCGCGACCGAATGCCTGAAGGACGTCGTGGCCCGCATGGTCCCCTACTGGGAGTCGACCATCTCCGCCGAACTGCGCGCGGGCAGGACGGTTCTCGTTGCGGCCCACGGCAATTCGCTCCGCGCCCTGGTCAAGCACCTGGAGAACATCTCCGACGACGACATCGCCGGCCTCAACATCCCCACCGGCATCCCCCTCCGCTACGAACTCGACGAGAACCTCCGCCCCACGGGCCCCGGCGAATACCTCGACCCGGAAGCCGCCGCAGCCGGCGCCGCCGCGGTGGCCAGCCAGGGCGGCAAATAACCCCCACCCCAGCCGCACCCCCTCTCGGTAAACGCACCCCCTGCAAGGTGTGCGACGCCAAATAAAGGGTGCGGCTGTGCTGCGTACGGCAACCCCAGCCGCACCCCTTGTTGGGATTCGCACACCTTGTAGAGGGTGCGGATCCTGATAAAGGGTGCGGCTGTGCTGTGTTCGGCAACCCCAGCCGCACCCCTTGTTGGGATTCGCACACCTTGCAGGGGGTGCGGATCCAGATAAGGGGTGCGGCTGGGGTGGTGAACCTGTGGGTAGCGGGGGTTGGAAGGGGGCGAGGGGAGTGGGGTTGAGCGGGTGTGGGGAGTAGTCCGGGGCGAGCGGGTTTCCGAAGGGCGCCTGGGGAGTGGGTTTGTGGCTGAAGGTGGTGGTCCTGGGGGAGTGGTTTTTGGGGGGTGCGGGTGGGGTGGGTTTGCTGGTAATGTTCGGCCGTTCAGCGTTGCGGCATGCTGGAATGCTTTCTGCCAGGGGCGGTTTCGAACCATTGCGTGGGAGCTCGGGGTTGTGCGGCGATGGTCGGAATCGGTTGTGGAAAGAGATGGATATGTTCGGTGTGGGGCGGGTTTTCGGGTGGGGTGTTGTGGCGGTTACGGCTGTGGCCGGGAGCTTGGTCGGGGGTGGGAGTGCCGGGGCGGCGGATCCGGTGACGTTGGGGGGTGGGTCGGGGATCATCGTGGAGCAGTTGGATGATCCGGGGATGGCCGCGGATTGCACGTTGACGGCGGTGGGGCGGGACGGGGCGGATCGGCTCGTCGGGTTGACCGCGGGGCATTGCGGGCAGGTCGGGTCGCGGTTGCTGGCCGAGTACGACCCGAAGGCCGGTGTGGTCGGTCGGATCACCGCCAAGAGCGAGGAAATGGATTGGGCCGTGATCGAATTCGATCCGGCTCGGGTGGTGCCGACGCGTCGGGTGACCCAATCGGAGATCAATGGCGTCGGGGGCGCGCCGGGGGTCGGTGACAATGTCTGCAAGAACGGTCGTACGACCGGTTTCACCTGCGGCATCGTGTGGGAGACGCATCCGGCGTGGTTCGCCAGCCATGTGTGTGCCGATCACGGTGACTCCGGGTCGCCGGTGCTGCGCGGCGATCAGCTGATCGGAATGGTCGTGGCGGGCAAGGACTTCCAGGTGGGGCCGATCACCGTCCCGCTGCCGTCCTGCCAGGGCGCGGGCGACGTCATCCACCAGCCCGACGCCGCCACCGACATTCAGATGGTGCTGCGGGACATCGACCGTCAGGCCGGGCCGGGCGCCGGGTTCCGGCTGATCTGACCTACGAGGACGAGTCGCGATCACGCGCCGCAAAGCCGGTCGTGATCGCGACTCGAAGTGTCGTGAGTCCATTGGGCATTCGCGTCCCGTGAGTCCATTCGGCGTTCCCCGGCCGTCAGCCGATTCTGCGTTTGTGTCTGATGAGCCGATTCGGCGTTCGCGTCCCGTGAGTCCTCTGGGTATTCGCGTCCCGCGAGCCCATTCGGCGCTCCCCGGCCGTCAGCCGATTCTGCGTTCGCGTCCGGTGAGCCGATTCGGCGTTCGCGTCCCGTGAGTCCTTTGGGCGTTCGCGTCCCGCGAGCCCATTTGGCGTTCCCCGGCCGTCAGCCGATTCTGCGTTGGCATCCGGTGAGCCGATTCGGCGTTGGCATCCGGTGAGCCCGAGTCGCCGTTCGCATCCGGTAAGCCGATTCGGCGTCCGCATTCCGTGAGCCCGCCGAACGTTCGCGTCCCGTGACCCTCATCACGTCTACGCCTCCGTAGCTATCACGTTGCCCCACAACAAAATACCCAGTGCCCCCAGTCACATAACCCCCGCTAGAACCCCCTACCCCCACCCGAACCACAACAACCCCCCAGCTCACCCCACCCCTCTGAGAAACTGACCCCCTGAAACTTTCTCTCCCCCATTAACTGTAACCAACAGTTTGCAACTAACCCCCCACTAGCTACACTTCCGGACATTCGACCAGCTCGAGAGATGGATCACGTCCGATGAAGTACGCGCTGCGCGTCACCGTGTTCGCGGTCGCCGCGACCGTCAGTTTTCCGTTCCTCGGACCCGGGTCCGCCAGCGCGGCGCCGGTCGCGAGCGGGCCGGACGGCGGTGCGGCGGGGGCGAGCTGGACCGCGGCCGAGGACGGGCCGCAGCGGTATCCGAACATCAATATCGAGTGGGACGTGCCGATCACCATGAGTGACGGAACGGTGCTGAAGGCCAATGTCTATCGGCCGGCCGACGATGCCGGGCGGCCCGTGGACACGCGGACGCCCGTGATCGTGAACATCACGCCCTACACCAAACTCGTCAGCAATCTCGCCGACCACGCCCAGTCGGTGCCGGGACTGTCGGACGCGTTGCTGGAACTGTTCCGCCGGACCGATCTGTCCGGAACCCCGCTGTCCGGAATCACCGATCTGACAAAGGCATTCGGCGGCGGCGAGTTACGGAACTTCTCCGTGGACCGGCAGCTGATCAGGAGCGGGTACGCCCAGGTCGTGGTCGACGCGCGCGGGACCGGATTCTCCCAGGGCGAGTGGGACATGCTGCGAGACCGCGAACAGCAGGACTCCGTCGAGGTGATCGATTGGGCCGCGGCCCAATCGTGGTCGGACGGCAAGGTCGGAATGAACGGCCTGTCCTACTCCGCGATCAATCAGGTGCAGGCAGCCGAGAAGCATCCGGCCGCGCTGAAGGCGATCTTCCCCGTCGTGCCGGGCAGCGATCTCGTGCAGGACGTGCTCGATCCGGGCAGCGGGTTCGGGTTCAACTTCATTCCGTTGTGGCTCACCGCGATCAACGCGACCAAATGGATTCCGGACGTGCAGTCGCTGGTGCAGGGGCGGTTCGACACCCAATGGCTGAACGATCGGGCGGCCAGTCCGCTGACCTACATGGATGTGCTGCTCAACGCGTACGCGAGTGTGCGGATGGAGGATCTGGATCCACGGGTGCGCGGGATGCTCACCGACTTCTCGGCCGAGCGGCAGGCGTGGCTGGGCGATCCGTCCCGGGTGGGCGTGCCGACGTTCGTGGTCGGCGGATGGCACGACCTGTTCACCTATTCGGAGTCCAAGATCTACAACGAGATTCCGCTGCCGCCGGGGCGCAAGCAGCTGCTGATGGGCAACACCTATCACCTCAGCTCCGGCAACGAGTACGGCGGACCGGGCCTGCCGCCGCGGCTGGACGTGCTGCAACGCGCGTGGTTCGACAAGTGGCTCAAGGGAATCGACAACGGCGTCGACGGCTACGGTCCGGTGACCCTGTACAACCAGGGCAGCGGCGGCTGGGTCACCCAGAGCGGCTTCGGGACCACCGCGCCCGCGACCGAGGCGAGCGAGTATCGGCGCATGTACCTCTCGGCGATCCGCAGCGGGACCTCGAACGGACTGTACGACGGCTCGCTGACCGTCGAACCCGATGCCGAACCCGCGCGACTCACGGTCGCGCCCGGCCTGACCACGTTGTGCTCCAACGACGCCGCGCAGGCGACCGCGGGCGTGCTCGCGGTCCTCGACGGCTGCGCGAAGGATGCGCGGATCGCCGAGACCAACGGCCTCACCTTCACCAGCGCGCCGGTCGCCGAGGAGACCACCATCTCCGGCCCGATCGCGGTGCGGCTCAACACGATTCAGGACGCGGCCGACGGGTACTGGACCGTCACCGTGAACGATGTCGCGCCGGACGGGCAGTCGACGGTGCTGTCCTCGGGGCAGCTGATGGCGTCGATGCGCGAGATCGACGAGGCGGCCAGCGCGCGCTCGGCCAACGGCGACTACACCGATCCGCATCCGTACAACTCGCTGGATCGGCGGCGGCCGACCACCCCGGGTGAGGCGACCACCCTCGACATCGCCCTCGCCGGAACGCAGGCCGTGCTGCGGCCCGGTCATCGGCTGCGGATCGACGTGTTCGCGGGCAACTTCCCCAAGGGGCTGCCGATCACGCCGATGCTCGTGGACACCGGTCTGCTGCCCGAACATCTGCGCCTCGACCCGGACACGCCGAGTTTCGTGAACATCCCGGTGCGCGGCAACCCGGGCTGGTGAGCCGTGGCGCATTCCCGTCGGAAGTCGGCGGGAATGCGTCTTTCCGGACGGTGGGTTCCGAATTAACTTGGGGCGCATGGCTTTTGTGCTCCCGATCCTGGTCGGCTGCGTCCTCGTGGTGCTGCTGTCGCTGATTCCCGAACCGCGGCGGTTGCAGTTCAACGCGATCTTCGTCGCGGGCGCGGGCGCGGCGTATCTGAGCGGGGGTGGCTTCGGCGGCTGGGAGTTCGTGTTCACCGCGGCCGCGACCTGGTGCGCCTATCGCGGACTGCGGTCCTGGAACTGGATCGGCGTCGCGTGGCTGCTGCACACCGGCTGGGATCTGGCCCATCACTTCAAGGGCCATCCGATCATCCCGTTCGCGCACGACTCCTCGCTGGGCTGCGCGATCTGCGATCCGGTGATCGCGCTGTGGGCGTTCCGGGGCGGGCCGACGCTGTTGCCGCGGACCCGCCGACGCCTCGCGTGAGTCGCATGTCACACTCGTTCGCGGATGCGGTCGGGGCCACCGTCCGCGGGCACAATGGACGAGAGTTCGACTGCCCGTCGCGCATCCGTGAGATGGGCGGCGCCGCAAGGAAAGCTGCGCGCGGCATCGTAGTCCCGGTGCGCGGGGACGCGGGCGACGACATCGCCGGGCGGCCCGAACTCTGCGTAAACGCTCGGCTAACGGGTGCGTAAGCGCCCATGACCTGCGCGAAACTTCGTGGACCGGGGCATGGTGGACGCGTCCGCGATCGTACGATTCAGATGTGAGCGTTCCCCAGGCCGTGCTGCTGGCAGTACTCGCGGCCGTCGTTGGCCTGGCCGTCGGTGGTCTGCTCATTCCGTATGTGAACGCCCGGCAGGCGCAGCGCCGCGAGGCCGATTCCGGTCTGACCATGTCCCAGGTCCTCGACCTCATCGTGCTCGCCTCGGAGAGCGGCATCGCGGTGGTCGACGAGTACCGGGACGTGGTGCTGGTGAATCCGCGCGCGGAGGAACTCGGCCTGGTCCGCGAGCGGCTGCTCGACGAGCGCGCGTGGGCCGCGGTCGAGAAGGTGATCACCTCCGGCGAGAGCGTGGACTTCGATCTGACGGCCAAGAATCCCGTGCCCGGCCGCAGCCGCATCGCCGTGCGCGGCGTGGCCCGGCCGCTGTCGCGCGAGGAGAGCAGCTTCGTCGTGCTCTTCGCCGACGACGATTCCGAGCAGGCCCGCATGGAGGCGACCCGGCGCGATTTCGTGGCCAATGTCAGCCACGAACTCAAGACGCCCGTCGGCGCGATGAGCCTGCTCGCCGAGGCCCTGCTGGAGTCGGCCGACGATCCCGATTCGGTGCGGCATTTCGGCGAGCGGCTGCTGGTCGAGTCCAGCCGGATGGGCAAGATGGTGACCGAGCTGATCGCGCTGTCGCGCCTGCAGGGCGCGGAGAAGCTGCCGCAGCTCGAGGCCGTCGATGTGGACACCGTCGTCAACGCGGCCATCGAACGGTCCCGCACGGCCGCGGAGGCCGCGGGCATCACCGTCAGCACCGATCGCAACAGCGGTCTGGAGATGCTCGGCGACGAGACCCTGCTCATGACGGCCCTGTCGAATCTGGTCGAGAACGCCATCAACTACTCCCCGAAGGGTTCGCACGTCTCGGTGAGCCGGTCGCTGCGCGGCGGGTACGTGAACATCGCGGTCACCGACCGCGGCATCGGCATCGCCAAGGAGGATCAGGAGCGGGTGTTCGAGCGGTTCTTCCGCGCCGACAAGGCCCGCTCGCGCGCCACCGGCGGGACCGGACTCGGGCTGGCTATCGTCAAACACGTGGCCGCCAACCACAACGGTGAGATCACCCTGTGGAGCAAACTGGGCACCGGCTCGACGTTCACGCTGCGCATACCCGCCGTCGAAACCGACGACCGGAGTTCCGCCGACCCGGCGGAGAAGAAGAGTCCCACCGCCATCCAGGTGGGCAAGAAGGAAACCGGCCCGCGCCCGGCAGGGCGGGCCAGACCAAACGGTGTGGAGGCAACCCGATGACGAGTGTGCTGATCGTCGAGGACGAGGAGTCGCTGGCCGATCCGCTCGCATTCCTGCTGCGCAAGGAGGGGTTCGAGGTCACGGTAGTCGGCGACGGACCGTCCGCGCTGGCCGAATTCGACCGCTCGGGCGCCGACATCGTGCTGCTCGACCTCATGCTGCCCGGCATGAGCGGAACCGATGTGTGCAAGCAGCTGCGGACCCGCAGCAGCGTGCCGGTGATCATGGTGACCGCCCGCGACAGCGAGATCGACAAGGTGGTCGGGCTGGAACTGGGCGCGGACGACTATGTGACCAAGCCGTATTCCTCGCGCGAGCTGATCGCGCGCATCCGCGCGGTGCTGCGCCGCGGCGCGGGCGAGGACATCGACGGGTCGAGCGAGAGCGGCGTGCTCGAGGCGGGTCCGGTGCGCATGGACGTGGACCGGCACACCGTGCAGGTCAACGGCAAGCCGGTGACCCTGCCGCTCAAGGAGTTCGATCTGCTGGAGTACCTGTTGCGCAACTCCGGGCGCGTGCTCACCCGCGGGCAGCTCATCGATCGAGTGTGGGGCGCGGACTACGTCGGCGACACCAAGACCCTCGACGTGCACGTCAAGCGGTTGCGCTCGAAGATCGAGACCGATCCGGCCAAGCCGGAGCATCTGGTGACCGTGCGCGGGCTGGGCTACAAGCTCGAGGCCTGATCGGACGGACGGGCCGCGCCCCCGGATCGGGTGGCGCGGCCTCGATTCCGCGGCAACGACTTTCGGGATCAGCTGTACACGAACAGCCGACGCAGCGGATTGGTGATCTCGGTGAGGGCGTGCGGATTGCCGTTGTCGTCGTATTGACGGCAGTCGTGGATCTGTACGTAGTGCCCGTCGCCGCGGCATTCGATGGAGTGGCCGTTGCCGTACGGGCTGACCAGCAGGTACTTGAATACCTTGGTCGGATCGAAATACGCGCCGGGATCCAGCGGGGAGACGAAGGCGTCGGTGCGGTCGCGGTAGGCGTTCCAGCCGTACGGATCGTCGGGGGAGGGGTCGGCGTTCGCGGCCTGCGGGACGAGCAGGGCGGCGCCCGCGGCGAGTACCGCGGCGGCGAGGAGTCGCTTCATCATGGGTGGATCATCGCTCCCCGGAAGGGGCCCGCTACGCGCGAAACGCCGAGGCCGGTCGCCAACGCGCGACCGGCCCCCGGGGAAACTAGACGACGTGCACCCAGGCGGTGCCGATCTGCGGCAGCTCCTGGCGCTGCAACGGGAACCAGCCGAAGTCGTCCTTCTGCCAGCAGTCGTCCACCGGATTGGTGTTGTCGCGGCAGGCGATCGGCCGGGAGGTGCCGTAGGGGCTGACGATGACCTGCTTGCCGTCCGCCTGGGCGTTCAGCGCGGCCGGATCGGTGTAGACGACGAAGTTGTCGTTCATCAGCGAGTAGTCGTTCGGGGTGACGGCGGGGTCGGCCTGCGCGACGGGGGCGAGAGCCAGCGCGGCGCCGGCCGCGAGCACGGCGGTTGCCAAGAATTTCCTCATCATGGGTAAGACACCTACCATCGCCAGGTGAATCGCGCATGGCGGATCGGTGTCTTGTAAGAAGTACCACTTCCGCCGGTCCAAATTGGTCAATGGACCGAATTTCTCGCCAGGTCGGCGAGCGCGGCCCGCAATTCGTTCCGCACGCCCGGCTCGGCGATTCGGTCGTCCGCGCCGATATCGTTGCGGCTCACCGGAATTCGACGGCAGGCCGATTCGACGATCGTCGCGCCGAGATATCCGAGCACCGTGCGCAGCGAGGCCACCGCGCCCTCGCCCCGGCCCTCGGCGGCGACATTGATCCACGCCACCGGCTTTTCGTGGAGGTCGGCCCCGCCCACGGTCCACTCCAGCAGATTCTTCAGGCTGCCCGGAATCAACCCGGCGTATTCCGGTGCGCAGAACAACACCGCGTCCGCGGCGGCCAGCCGTTCGCGTAATTCGGCCACCGCGGGCGGATCGGGATCGTCCCCGGGCACGAAGGCGGGCACATTCTCCAGCCCGGTATACAACTCGGCGAGAATATCGTCCCCCGAACGGGATTCGAGGGCCCGCAGCGCGGCGGTATTCGTCGAACCCGGGCGGGTGCTGCCGGAGATCATCAGGACGCGAACGCTCACGGGACGTGCAAGAGCGCGCGGGCGCGCGGTATTCCGCGGGTCAGGGGGTGAGCGGGCGCGCGACCGCCGTCGCGGGGTGCACCGCCACCAGACCCAGCCCCTCGCGGCGTTTGCAGTGCCGGGCCAGTTCCTCGTAGGCCGGGGCGCCGATGAGTTCGATCAGCTCGGGGGCGTAGGACTGCCAGACCGGGCGGGTGCCGACGTGCGCGTCCGGCGAACCGCTGCAATACCAGTTGAGGTCCAGGCCGCCCGGACCCCAGCCGCGGCGGTCGTATTCGGTGATGACCGTGCGCAGGATCTCCACGCCGTCGGGGCGTTCCACCCAGTCCTGGGTGCGGCGGATCGGAAGTTGCCAGCAGACTTCGGGTTTCACCGTCAGCGGTTCCAGGCCCCGGCGCAGGGCCATGGTGTGCAGCGCGCAGCCGATGCCGCCCGCGAAACCGGGACGATTGAGGAAGATGCACGCGCCGTCGTAGCGGCGGGTGCGCAGGGCGGGCTCGTCGTCGAGCTCGTCCTCCTCTAGGTAGAGCTTCTTGCGGACCTTGCCCGACTCGTCGCGGGCCTCGTCCATCAGCTGCCAGTCCTCGGGTGTGAGCAGTTTCACAGCCTTCTGGAGTTTGCGGCGATCGTCGTCGTCGCAGAGGAACGCGCCGTGCGAGCAGCAACCGTCGTCGGGGCGGCCCTCGATGATGCCTTGGCAGGCCGGGGTGCCGAAGACGCACGTCCAGCGCGAGAGCAGCCAGGTGAGGTCGGCGACGATGGTGTGCTCGTCGTTAGCCGGATCGACGAATTCGATCCACTCCCGGGGGAAGTCGAGATCCACCTCGGGTGCGGGGTCGATCTTCGCCGCTGGTCGCAGCCCGGTCGGACCGCTCGCCGATGCTCCTGCCGTCACATCGCCAGACGCTAACAGCAAATCGGGATGAACGGTTCGTGGCCCGGCGGTCGGGGTGGACCCAGTACCGTGTCCCTGTGCGGCTCGGTGTGCTCGATGTGGGAAGCAATACCGTCCACCTGCTCGTGGTGGACGCGCATCGGGGTGGTCACCCGATGCCGATGAGTTCGACCAAGGCCGCGCTGCGTCTGTCGGAGAACATCGACGACGACGGCTGCATCACCCCGGCGGGCGCGCAGCGCCTGACCCGGACGGTCGGCGAATTCGCCGGTATCGCAAAGACTTCCGGCTGCGTGGAGTTGATGGCCTTCGCCACCTCCGCGGTGCGCGAGGCCGCCAATTCCGACGAGGTGCTCGCCCGCGTGCGCACCGAGACCGGGGTGAATCTGCGGGTGCTGACGGGTGCGGACGAGGCCCGGCTGACCTTCCTCGCGGTCCGGCGCTGGTACGGCTGGAGTGCCGGGCGCATCCTCAATCTCGATATCGGCGGCGGCTCGCTGGAGATGAGCAACGGCGCGGACGAGGCGCCCGACGTCGCGCTGTCACTCCCCCTGGGCGCGGGGCGGCTCACCCGCGAATGGCTTTCGGCCGACCCGCCGGGCAAGCGGCGGGTGAGCGTGCTGCGCGACTGGCTCGACGCGGAACTGGTCGATCCGGCCCGGCGGCTGCTCGAGCCCGGCCGCCCCGATCTCGCGGTGGGCACGTCGAAGACGTTCCGCACGCTGGCCCGGCTCACCGGCGCGGCCCCCTCCTCGGCAGGACCGCGCGCGCGGCGTACCCTTACGAGTTCCGGCCTGCGGCAGGTGATCGCGTTCATCTCCCGAATGACCGCCGCCGACCGGGCAGAATTGGAGGGCGTGAGTTCCGATCGGTCACAGCAACTGGTGGCCGGCGCATTGGTCGCGGAGGCGAGTATGCGGGCGTTATCGCTGGATACTCTCGAGATTTGCCCATGGGCGCTGCGGGAGGGACTGATCCTGCGCAAACTGGATACCGACCTCGAGAACGAACCCGGTGCCGACAACGGCCGCCCCACAGGGGTTCCGGGCCCGACCGAAACGGTGTCGCGATGAGTGACGAATCGACCCAGCTGTCGGTCGCCGAACTACTCGCCCGCAATGGGCAGGGTGTTCCGACCACCGGCGGTGGCCGGCGTCGGCGCGGTGGCCGCGGCATCGCGGTGACCGATCTGACCGGCGACCTACCCGCCGTGCCCGAGGGCTCCTCGGCGCACGCCGCCCCCGAACCGGAGGAGTCCTCGTACTCCCCGGCCTCCGGGCCCATCTCCTTCTACGATCCGCTGGCCCGAAATGCCGCGCCCGCACCGAATTACGATCCGCCCGCCGCGCCCGTCTACGAGGCGCCCGCCTTCGATCCGCCGCGCTTCGAGCCGACCTCCTTCGCGCCCCCCACCTTCGAGCCACCCTCGTATCCGCCGCCCGAGCCGGAGCCGCGCGCCACGCCCGAGTTCGGCTGGCCCCCCTCCCCGGCCGCGCAGGCCCCCACGGGTGGCCGCCGGGCGCGCCGCGAGCGAATGGAGGCGCTGGCACAGGAGGCCGAGGGGCTGTCGGTGGCCGATCTGGCCGCTCCCGCACCGGCTTCCGACCCGCCGCGTTCCGGTCGGCGACGGCGGCGCGAGCCGGACGAGGAGACCACCGAGGTCTCGCCGTACCGGGGTCCGTTGCCGCAGAACGAGGATCTCGGCCCGCCCACCGCGCCGTGGGCGCCCCCGCGTCCCCCCGAACCGAGCCCGCCGCAGCGGCAGTTCGGCGAACCCGGTTTCGATCGCGGCGAGCCCGGCGGCCCGCCGCGCAACGGCAGGCGCCCCGACGGGCCGCCGCCCCCCGGCGGCCTGCCCGCGTGGTCGGCCCGAAGACGCACTCCACCGGAACCGCCCGCGCCCGAACGGCCTTCGCTTCGAAACGGCCGTGCGGCCCCCGAGGACCTCGGGGCGCAGCCGGATCGGCCCCCGCTCCGCAACGGCCGTGCGGCACCCGACGAGATCGGGGCACAGCCGGACCGTCCCTCGCTCCGCAACGGGCGTGCGGCCCCTGAGGACCTCGGGGCGCAGCCGGATCGGCCCCCGCTCCGCAATGGCCGTGCGGCGGCACCCGAGGAGCTCCCGGTCCGGAACGGGCGTGCCGCGCCCGAGGAGGTCGGGGCGCAGACCGCGGTGTGGTCGCTGGCCGAGCGCGATCAGCAGTTGGTGTCCGGGCCCACGGTCGCCGGGGATCTGTTGCGCGAGGCGAACGAACGCGACCGCCGGGGTGCGCGGCGTGGCGGGCCGCTCCCGGAGTCCGAGCACCGCACCGAATTGCTCCGGCCGCTCGACGACGATCTGGACGAACCCCTCGACGATCTCGACGACGAGGAGGAACTCGACGAGCCCACTCCGCGCCGCCGGGCCCGAACGTCGTTCGCGCCCAAGCGTTCTCGCGGCGCGCGCAAGGCCGACGAGGACGCCAACCGCAAACAGTGGATGATCCTCGGCGGCCAGGCCGCGGGCGCCGCGATCGGCGGGATGGTGCTGTTCAAGGGCTTCGAGAAGATGTGGGATCTGCTGCCGTTCGTCGCGCTGCTGCTGGCGATGGTGGTCATCCTCGGGCTGGTGGCCCTGGTCCGGGTGCTGCGCCGCACCGACGACATCCTCAGCACCGTCATCGCGGTCGTCGTGGGCATCTTCGTGACGCTCGGACCGCTGGCGTTCCTGCTCAGCACCAATTGACCGGAGCCGCGGTGGACAACGAGCAGTCGGGCAACGTCATCCGGGTCGGATTGTCCACGGCCTCGGTCTATCCCGAGAACACCGAGGCCGCGTTCCGGTACGCGGCCGAACTCGGCTACGACGGCGTCGAACTCATGGTCTGGGCGGAACCGGCCAGTCAGAGCATCGCCACCGTGCAGAGCTACACGCGCCGCTACGGAATGCCGGTGCTCGCGCTGCACGCGCCGTGCCTGCTCATCTCGCAACGGGTCTGGGGGGCGGATCCGGCCGCGAAACTCGAGCGCAGCGTGCACACCGCCGAGGCGCTGGACGCGAGCACGGTGGTGATCCATCCGCCGTTCCGCTGGCAGCGCCGCTACGCCGAGGGCTTCGCCGACCAGGTCGCCGAGCTCGAGGAGACCAGCGCGGTGGCCGTCGCGGTGGAGAACATGTTCCCGATGCGGGCCGACACGCTGTTCGGGCGGCGCTCGGGCGCGGCGCGGCGGCTGGAACGCCGTGGCGGACCGGGCCTTTCGCTGACCGCGTTCAGCCCGTCCTACGATCCGACCGACACCGGTTTCCGGCACTACACGCTGGATCTGTCGCACACCGCGACCGCGGGCGCGGACGCGCTGGCCCTGGCCGAGCGCATGGGCGCGGGCCTGACCCACCTGCACCTGGCCGACGGGCGCGGCGCGGCGCACGACGAGCACCTCATTCCGGGCGAGGGCACCCAGCCGTGCGCCGAGGTGTGTGCGGGATTGGCGCGCAACGGTTTCCGCGGTCACGCCGTCATCGAGGTGAACACCCAGAACGCCCGCACCACGCTGGACCGGGCGGCCATGCTGCATCGCGCGCTCACCTTCGCGCGGACCCATCTCAACGGCCCCCGCGCGGGCCGGGGCGCGCCGGAAACGACCGGGGCGCAACGGTTCCGATAGATCGTGCCCGGTCGCACCGAACTCGTTGGGGCGCAAGGCTTTCGGGGTTACGATGGCGGCTGGGAAGGTGCTCGTTCCGGTCCGTTATACAGTGTAGAGCGGACTGTACGGAAGGAGCGGCTCGTGACGGAGCTGGCCATCGAGACCGGACGGGCGGAGGACGCCCGCGACGACGCGCCCTTCGCCCGCGTCTGCGATCTGCGCGACGCGGGCGGCGCGGGGGACGTGGGGCGTTATCGGGGCACGATCGACCCGATCTGGACCATCGGCCCGAAGGTGCACGGCGGGACCATGGTCGCGAGCAGCGCGGCGGCGGCCACCCGCTGGTTGCGCGCGCGGCACCCCGAGGCCGGGGACATGTTCGCCATCTCGGCGAGCACCGACTTCCTCGGCGCGCCCGCGCCCGGCGAGGTCGACTACGAGGTCCGCATCCGCAAGACCGGCCGCCAGATCTGCCTGGTCGACGTGGGGCTGGTGCAGGACGGGCGCACGCTGGTCCACACCGCCCTCACCTTCGGCCACCTCGACGACACCGCGCCGATCTACGCGCCCGGCAGCTACACCGATCTGCCCGCCGAACCGTCGCCCGAGGCGCTGGGCTACACCCCGGATTCGCCGATGGGCAAGTTCGTGCACGTCGCGCGGGGCGCGTCGGTGGCCATCGATCCGGCCTGGGCGCGGTTCCTGACGGGCGAGACGGGCGAACCGCGGCTGCGGCTGTGGATCCGGCCCCGGCCCGGCGACGAGCGGGATCCGGAGGTGGCCTCCTGGTTCGCCATGATGGCCGCCGATATGAGCCCGCCGGTCCCGATGAACCTCGGCCAGGTCGGCTGGGCCCCCACCGTGCAGATGACGACCTACCTGCGGCGCCGGCCCGCGCCCGGCTGGCTCCGGGTCGTGGCGACCACCCACGCGGTCGGCGAGCGCATGTTCGACGAGGACCAGCTCGTGCTCGACTCGACCGGCGCGGTGGTCGCCCAATCGCGGCAGCTGGCCCTGATCCCGCAGCGGCGGTAGGTGGGCGATGGCTTTGGTCGGCCTTGATCCCGCAGCAGCGGTAGGTGGGTCGATGGCCCTGATCCCGCGACAGCGGGAGGTGGGCCGATAGCCTTGGCGCCATGACGAGAATTGCGGTGATCGGTGGCGGGCGGATCGGGGAGGCGTTGATCGCCGGGCTGTTGGAGTCGGGGCAGGCCGTCAAGGATCTGGTCGTCGTGGAGACCATGGCCGCGCGGGCGGAGTTCCTGGCCGAGCGGTTCGGGATCCGGGTCACCGATTCGATCGCGGAGGCCGCGACGGGAGCCGATCTGCTGGTCGTCTCGGTCAAGCCCCATGACGTCGACGCCGTCCTGACCGAACTGGGCAAGGCCGATCCGGACAGCGATCGCGATCAGGTGCTGATGTCGATGGCGGCGGGCGTCTCGACGACCCGGCTCGAGGCCAAACTGCCCGCGGGTTTCCCGGTCGTGCGGGTCATGCCGAACACCCCGATGCTGGTCGGGCAGGGCATGAGCGCGATCGCCCCGGGCCGCTACGCGCGCAAGGACGAGCTGAAACTCGTCACCGAGGTGCTCGAGTCCGTCGGCAAGGTCGTCACGGTCGCCGAGGCGCAGCTGGACGCCATCACCGCGGTCTCCGGCTCGGGTCCGGCGTACTTCTTCCTGGTGGTGGAGGCCATGGTCGAGGCCGGGGTCGGGCTCGGGCTGAGCCGGGACGTGGCCCGGCAGCTGGTCGTGCAGACCATGCTCGGCTCGGCCGCGCTGCTCGAGGAGTCCGAACAGGACGCCGCCGAACTGCGCGCGGCGGTCACCTCGCCCGCCGGGACGACGGCCGCCGCGGTGCGCGAACTGGAACGGGCCGGGGTCCGTTCGGCCTTCATCGAGGCGCTGCACGCGGCCCAGCGCCGCGCGGCCGAACAGGGCGGTCCGGAGGTCTGAGGATCGTGCCGCCGATGAACGCAGTCTGACCGGGAGGTTCCGGCGCGGCGAATCCTATTTCTCCCACCCGTCGCAGTAATCCCACTGGTCCCGCTAAGCTGCAAGGAGCACGTGCGTGTCTGTTCCGCCGGTGGGGAAGCCGGCGGCGCGGACGTGCCGGAGGTCAGTGGCGCAATGATGTCTGGAAACAGCTCTGCGAGTTCCAATCCCGTATTCGGTGGAGGGACCCAGTTCCTCACCGTCGCCGAGGTGGCGAAGCTGATGCGGGTCTCCAAGATGACGGTGTACCGGCTGGTGCATTCCGGCGAGTTGCCCGCGGTTCGCGTGGGTCGGTCGTTCCGGGTGCACGCCAAGGCCGTGCACGACTATCTGCAGACGTCCTACTTCGACGCCGGGTAGTCCGAGCCCGAGGATCGACCGGCCGGGCGGCGTGTCCGGCCGGTCGATCCAGCCTGCTCGCGGCGCCCGCGCGGGTGCCCGTTTTCGTTCGCCGACCGTCGGCCCGGTACGATGAACCACCGTTGTGTTGCCTGCCGGTGGCGCGGGCCGCACCGGCAGGCGGGCACTGGCGACGGACGTGGACGCAGGCCGCCGAACACGACTGGGCGTACGTAACCGGCGTGCGCGCCGAGCTAGAGAGAGAACGCGAGGAAACCCTATGGGTTCTGTGATCAAGAAGCGCCGTAAGCGCATGTCGAAGAAGAAGCACCGCAAGCTGCTTCGCCGCACTCGCGTGCAGCGTCGCAAACTCGGCAAGTAGGTCCGAGGCTCGGGGCCCGTCACCGGATCGGTGCCGGGCCTTTCATTTTGAAATCGAGCCGTTTTAAAGGTTCGTGTTACCAGTGGTGGAAGTCATTGTTGGATCCGGGTTAAAGCCGTTGATCCGCCGATGTCAGGGGCTACGCTGGAATGCGGGAATTGGTGGAGGGGGGCTGTACAGGCGGGATCCGGCGTGGGCGTGAGCGTGCGGGACGGGCATAGCCCCAAGGTCGTGCTGGTGACGGGCGCCAGCCGCTTCTTCGGCGGTGACACCGTTGCGCGGCTGACGGCCGACCCCGCCGTCGAGCGCGTCGTCGCCGTCGACACGCGGATGCCCGACCGGGATCTCACCCGCCGCCTGGGCCGCGCCGAATTCGTCCGCGCCGACATTCGAAACCCGTTGATACGCAAGGTGATCGACGCCAACCAGGTCGACACCGTGGTGCATTCGGCGATGCTGTCGCGCCCGCCGTCCAGCGGGGGCCGGGCGGTCATGAAGGACTTCAACGTGCTCGGCACGATGCAGTTGGTCGCGGCCTGTCAGAAGGCGCCCAGCGTGCGGCGCGTGGTGGTGCGGTCGTCCTCGGCGGTCTACGGCTGTAGTGCCAAGGATCCCGCGCGCTTCACCGAGGAGATGAGCGCGCGCACCCCGCCGCGCGGCGAATACGCGCGCGATCTCATCGAGGTGGAGGGTTACGTGCGCGGCCTGGCCCGCCGTCGGCCCGACATCGCCACGGCCATCCTGCGTTTCCCGCCGATCGTCGGCCCCCGGCTGGCCGGACGCGGGGTGCGCTATCTGCGGTCGCCGATCACCCCGACCATCTTCGGCCGGGATCCGCGGCTGCAACTGCTGCACGAGGAGGACGGCATCGCCGCGCTCGTGCACGCCGCGCGGCACGCGCCGGGCGGCACGTTCAATGTCGCGGGCGACGGCGCGCTGGCGCTGTCGCAGGCCATCCGCCGCGCGGGCCGGATCGCGATCCCGGTGCCGTACGCGGCCTTTCGCACCGTGGGCAGGTCCCTGATGGGTCCGGTCATGCGGGAGTTCACGGTCGAACAGATCGACTATTTCCATTTCGGTTGCGGTCTGGACACCACCCGGATGCGCAGCGAACTGGGTTTCCAGCCACGCTGGACCACGGTGCAAGCATTCGACGACTTCGTTGGGGGCGCAGCGTTGCGACCCGTCATCGATCCACGGTGGATCGACACCGCTGAAACCAAACTTCTCGGCCTGATCGGGGCCGGAGCGGGAGCAACCGATGAATGACGTGGCCAAGGTCATCCAACTGCACGACATCGACTTCGAGGCGCGGCAGCGACCGCAGTCCCGGCGCTGGCCGGGCGAGACGGCGCCGACCCCGGTCACCTCGCTGACCGAGCGGCTGGCCGAGGCGACGCCCCCCGAACCGGTCGGCCTCGCCGATCTGCTGCGCGGCAAGCTCGCCGAAAGCATCCGTGGCACAGCCGATTTCGCGCGCCGCAGGCTCACCGGCGACTATCGCGTGGACGAGTTCGGCCTCGACGAACATCTGCTGGAGTCGGTGATCCTGCCCGCGCTGCGGCCGTTGTCGGAGCTGTGGTTCCGGGTGCGGGTCAGCGGTATCGAGAACGTGCCCGCCACGGGCGGCGCGCTGCTGGTCGCCAATCACGCGGGCGTGCTCCCGCTCGACGGGCTGATGCTGCAACTCGCCGTGCACGACGAGCATCCCGGCCATCGCGCGCTGCGGCTGCTGGCCGCGGATCTGGTCTTCGACATGCCCGTGGTGGGCGGGCTCGCGCGCAAGGCCGGGCACACCCTGGCCTGCCCCGCCGACGCCGAGCGGCTGCTGCGCGCGAGCGAACTGGTCGGGGTGTTCCCGGAGGGGTTCAAGGGCATCGGCAAGCCCTACGGCGAGCGGTACAAGTTGCAGCGGTTCGGGCGCGGCGGATTCGTCTCGGCCGCGGTCAAGACGGGCGTGCCGATCATCCCGGTCTCGATCGTCGGCTCCGAGGAGATCTACCCCAAGCTCGCCGATCTGAAGCCGCTCGCCCGGCTGCTCGGCCTGCCGTATTTCCCTGTGACGCCGCTGTTTCCGCATCTGGGCCTGCTCGGCGCGCTGCCGCTGCCGTCGAAGTGGTACATCGAATTCGGCACGCCGATCTGCACGGGCGCGTTCGAGCCGGAGGCGGCCGACGATCCGATGACAATGTTCGAGGTCACCGATCAGGTGCGCGAGACGATCCAGCAGACGCTCTACAAACTGCTGGCCCGGCGGCGCAATCCCTTCACCGGTTAGCCCTTCTCGTCCACCCCGGCTTCAGCCCTTCTCGTCCCGCTTGCGGGTCAACACCGCGGCCGCCGCGCCCCCGGCCGCGCCGAGGGCCAGTGCGGTCGGCACGCCGATCTTGGCGGCCTTGCGGCCGGTGCGGAAATCGCGGATCTCCCAGCCCCGGTTCTTGGCCACCTCGCGCAGATCCGAATCCGGGTTGATCGCGACCGCCGTGCCGACCAGCGAGAGCATCGGGACGTCGTTGTGGCTGTCGGAATAGGCTGTGCAGCGCTTGAGGTTCAGGCCCTCGCGGATGGCCAGCGTGCGCACCGCGTGCGCCTTGCCCAGCCCATGCAGGATGTCGCCGACCAGCCGCCCGGTGAACACGCCGTCGACGCTCTCGGCGACCGTGCCCAGCGCGCCGGTGAGCCCGAGCCGCTTGGCGATCACCTGCGCGAGTTCGACCGGGGTGGCCGTCACGAGCCAAACCTGTTGTCCCGCATCGAGATGCATCTGGGCCAGCGAGCGGGTGCCCGGCCAGATCTTGTCGGCGATGATCTCGTCGTAGATCTCCTCGCCGAGCGCGGCCAGTTCGGCGGTGGAGCGGCCGGCGATGAACGACAGCGCCTTCTCCTTGCCGCTGGCCATATCGCCCTTGCTCTCCTTGCCGGTGACCCGGAATTTGACCTGCTTCCAAGCGATGTCGACCAGATCGGAGGTCTTGAAGTACTTGCGCGCGGCCAGCCCGCGGGCGAAGTGCACGATCGACGCGCCCTGCACCATGGTGTTGTCGACATCGAAGAACGCGGCCGCGGTGAGATCGCGCGGAATCTCCGAATCGGTATCGCCGACACCGGATTCCGCCAATTCGGCGTCGTGCAGCGCGAGAGCGGCGTCGGCGCTCGCCTCACCGGCGAGGTTGGCGCGCACCTCCTCCTCGCTGGGCCCGAACGGGCTGCGGGCGATGCGGGTCAGTTGATCGGACAGCCCCTGACTCCAGCGCGCCGGGAATTCGCCGAACCTCCCCGCGATGAACCCGGTCCTCGCCTCTTTCGATCGATCCGGCACCAGTACCTCCGCTGTCCGCGCGAACACACCCACACTAGCCCAGGGCGCCGACCCGTTTAATTGACACATGAGCGACTCCTCCCATTCGGTGACCCTGTTGACGCGCGCGGGATGCGGGCTGTGTGGTGTGGCCCTGGAACAACTGCGCGCGATTTGTGCCGATTACGGGATCGAACCGGGCACGATCGACGTGGACGAGGCGGCCGCGACGGATCCGGCGCTGCGCGCGGAATTCGGCGATCGGCTCCCGGTCGTGCTGCTCGACGGGCGTGAACACAGTTATTTCGATGTCGACGAGCCCCGGTTGCGGGCCGATTTGTCGCGTTGACCGGCGTACCCGCGGGCGCGCGGCGCGTTGTGTGGAATATCACCGGCTATTGCGGGTTCAATGGGCCGGGCCGGGCTACCCGCGCGTGACCGAATTCACCGACTTTGTGCAGGGCTTCACAAGCGGTTACGGTGGTGACACGCAACCCGCTGCTTCGGGCAGCGGAGCTACCCCGAACCCTGTCGAGCCGCTACCGGTGCCAGCCCGGGCGCCGACGGTCGACAAGCGATACCGGACACCTATCCCCGGCCGGACGAGGAGCCGAACGACGTGACAGAGCAGCATGAGACGCCAGGCGGCGTCTCCGGCAGGGCTCTGCGTCCGACCCAGCAGAAGGACATTCCCCAGGCCACCGTCGCGCGGCTGGCGACCTATCTGCGTGTCCTCGCCGTCCTTGCCGACGAGGGTGTGCTCATCGTATCGAGTGAGGAACTGGCTGTCGCGGCGGGTGTCGGTTCGGCCAAGCTGCGCAAGGATCTATCCTTCCTCGGCCCCAACGGGGTTCGCGGCGTCGGCTACGACGTCGCCAAACTCCGCGCCCGCATCGAGGACGTGCTCGGCCTGTCCGACGGGCACCGGGTGATCCTCGTCGGCGCCGGGAATCTGGGCCGGGCGCTGGTCGGCTACGGCGGCTTCGCGCGGCGCGGTTTCGGCATGGTCGGCGTCTTCGACCGCGATCCGCGGCTGATCGGCGAGACCATCGACGGCATCGAGATCCGCGATGTGGCCGGGCTGGCGGCGGCGGTGACCGAACTCCAGCCGACCATCGCGGTCATCACCGTGCCCGACGACGCCGCCCAGGCCGTGTGCGACGAACTGGTCGCGGCCGGGGTGCGGTCGATCCTGAGCTTCTCCCCGGTCGTGCTCGACGCCCCGCCCGCGGTGGAGGTGCGGCGAGTGGATCTGGCCGTCGAGATGCAGATGCTGTCGTTCGAGCGGGCCCGGATCGCCGAGGCCGAGGCGCGCGAGGAGCGCGGTGTGGCGGCCGGTGAGACCGTGCACGCCGTCTCCACTCCCATCGGCCGGCGGCTGGCGAACCGCTCGGCCTCCGCACACGTGGGAATTTCGGCAACGGAGCCAACCAGCAAGGGATCGGTGGTCGCACCATGAGCGTGCTTCTAGTCGGTATTTCGCATCGCAGCGCGCCGGTCGCGGTGCTGGAGAAGGTCGCGGTCACCGAGGACGATCGGCCCAAGCTCACCGAGAAGATGCTCGAATCGCAGCACATCTCGGAGGCGATGATCGTCTCCACCTGCAACCGGGTCGAGATCTACGCGGTGGTCGACGCCTTCCACGGCGGCCTGGCCGAGGTCGGCGATCTGCTCGCCCGGCACTCGGGCCTGCCGCTGCCGGAACTGACCCGGCACGCCTACGTCCGCTACAGCGAGGCCGCCGCCGAACACCTGTTCGCGGTGGCCTCCGGCCTGGATTCGATGGTGGTCGGCGAACAGCAGGTGCTCGGCCAGATCCGCGCGGCCTACGCCGCCGCCGACGCCCAGCAGGCCGCCGGGCGCACCCTGCACGAACTGGCCCAGCACGGGCTGCGGGTCGGCAAGCGGGTGCACACCGAGACCGGCATCGACCGGGCGGGCGCCTCGGTGGTCTCGGTCGCGCTGGAGCGGGCGCGCACCGTGCTCGGCGAGTTGGCCGGCCGCACCGCCGTGGTGGTCGGCGCGGGCGCGATGGGCGGGCTCGCGGTCGCGCACCTGGCCCGCGCGGGCGTCGAGCGGATCGTGCTGGTGAACCGGACGCTCGAGCGCGCGCGGCGGCTGGCCCGCACGGCGCTCGACATGCACGGCGTCGCCGCCACCGCCACCGATTTGTCGGGTCTGGTCGAGGCCATGGCCGACGCCGATCTGATCATCACCAGCACGGGGTCGGTCGGCGCGGTGGTCACCCTCGCCGACGCGCATCGCGCGCTCAACGCCTCCCGGCCGGGGCATCAGCTGGTCGTCTGCGATCTGGGCCTGCCGCGCGACGTGGACGCCGCCGTCGCGGGCCTGCCCGATGTGACGGTCATCGACATGGAGACCCTGCAACGCGATCCCGCCGCGCTGGCGGCCGCCGCCGACACCACCGCGGCCCGCGCCATCGTCGCCGAGGAACTCACGAAATACCTTGCGGGACAACGCATGGCCGAGGTCACGCCGACCGTCGCCGCGCTGCGCCAGCGCGCCGCCGACGTGGTCGAGGCCGAACTGCTGCGGCTCGAGTCGAAGCTGCCGGACCTGGGCGATCCCGAACGCGAGGAGGTCGCCCGCACGGTCCGCCGCGTGGTCGACAAACTGCTGCACGCGCCCACCGTGCGGGTCAAGCAACTGGCCTCGACCCCCGGCGGCGGCAGCTACGCCGAGGCGCTGCGCGAACTCTTCGAACTGAAACCCGGTGCGGCCCAAGCGGTTGCGGCCCCGATGGAGATCGCGGCCCTGGGCGGCGAACTCGCCGACGACTTCGCGCCCGGCCACATCCACTCCGACGAACAGGGGCGCCACGCATGACGGAGGCGACGGTGCGGCAGCACATCGACATTCGACGCGGGAGCGCCGACCTGCCCTGGCGCATCGGCACGCGCGGCAGTCTGCTGGCGCTCACCCAGGCCGGAACCGTGCGCGACGCGCTGATCGGGGTGGGCCAGCACGCCGAACTCGTGATCGTGAAGACCGCGGGCGACAAGTCGTCCGATCCGGTCGAGAAGATCGGCGTCGGGGTGTTCACCACCGCCTTGCGCGACGAATTGGCCTCGGGCGCGATCGATATCGCGGTGCACTCGTACAAGGATCTGCCGACCGCACCCGATCCGCGCTTCACCATCGCCGCCATCCCCGGCCGGGAGGACCCGCGCGACGCGGTCGTCGCCCGGGACGGACTGGTGCTCGGCGAGCTGCCCCCCGGCGCGCGGGTGGGCACCTCCGCGCCGCGCCGCGCCGCCCAGCTGCGGGCGCTCGGGCTCGGGCTCGACGTCGTGCCGTTGCGCGGCAATCTCGATACCAGACTTCGTAAGGTCGCCGAGGGTGAACTCGACGCCGTGGTGGTCGCGCGGGCCGGGCTGTCCCGCATCGACCGCCTCGACGCGGTCACCGAGGCCCTGGAACCGGTGCAGATGTTGCCCGCACCGGCGCAGGGCGCGCTTGCGGTGGAATGCCGCCGCGAGGACGGCGATCTCGTGACCATCCTGTCCACCCTGGACGATCCCGGCACCCGTGCCGCGGTGATCGCCGAACGGTCGCTGCTGGCCGAGCTCGAGGCCGGATGCACCGCACCGGTCGGCGCGCTCGCCGAGGTGGTCGAGTCGCTCGACGACGACGGCAGGGTGGTCGAGGAATTGTCGCTGCGCGGTTGCGCGGCGGCGGTCGACGGCTCGGATGTGATCCGGGCCTCGGCGGTCGGCGCGCTCGCCGACGCCGAGCGGCTGGGCCGCGGCCTGGCGCGTGAGCTCCTGGAGCTGGGGGCGCGCGACCTGCTCGGCCAACCCGCGCGGGCGGTGAACCCGTCGCCCTCCGACTTGCCCGATCCCAGCCCGATGGAGAACGAATAATGAGCCGAGCCACTAAGAAGCACCCTGGTCGGATCCTGTTCGTGGGGTCCGGACCCGGTGACCCGGCACTGCTCACCGTGCGGGCCCGTCAGGTGCTCGGCCGGGCGACGCTGGCGTTCACCGATCCCGATGTCGACAAGGGCGTGCTCGCGCTGGTCGGCACCGCGGTCGAGGCGGGCCCCGACGGCGAGCCCGCCGTCGACGTCCGCCCGGCGCTCGGCGAACCCGCCGAGGTGGCCAAAACCCTTGTCGCCGAGGCCCGTTCGGGCAACGACGTGGTGCGGCTGGTGTCCGGCGATCCGCTCACCACGGATTCGGTGATCGCCGAGGTCAACGCCGTCACCCGCTCGCATCTGGCGTTCGAGGTGCTGCCCGGCCTGCCGTCCGGCACGACGGTGCCCGCCTACGCCGGAATCGCGTTGGGCTCCAAGCACACCGAGGTCGACGTGCGCGGCGAGGTCGACTGGGCGTCGGTCGCGGCCGCGCCCGGCCCGCTGGTGCTGCACGCCACCTCGGGTCATCTCGCCGAAACCGCCAGCGCCCTGGTCGAACACGGTCTGGCCCCGCAGACCCCGGTCGCGGTGACCGTGCGCGGCACCACCCGCCAGCAGCGCACCATCGAGGCGACGCTGGCCACCCTCAACAGCGCCGCCTCCGAACTGGTCGGACCGCTCGTGGTCACGGTCGGCAAGGAGGTCGAGAAGCGCTCGAAGATGTCGTGGTGGGAGTCGCGCGCGCTGTACGGCTGGACCGTGCTCGTGCCGCGCACCAAGGAGCAGGCCGGGGAGATGAGCGAGAAGCTCGTCATGCACGGCGCCATCCCGATGGAGGTGCCGACCATCGCGGTCGAGCCCCCGCGCAGCCCCGCCCAGATGGAACGCGCGGTGAAGGGCCTGGTCGACGGCCGCTACCAGTGGGTGGTGTTCACCTCCACCAACGCCGTGCGGGCGGTCTGGGAGAAGTTCGGCGAATTCGGCCTGGACGCCCGGGCGTTCTCCGGGGTGAAGATCGCCTGTGTGGGCGAGGCCACCGCCGACCGGGTGCGCTCGTTCGGCATCAACCCCGAACTGGTGCCCAGCGGGGAGCAGTCCTCGGAGGGCCTGCTGGCCGATTTCCCGCCCTACGACGACGTCTTCGATCCGGTCAACCGGGTCCTGTTGCCGCGCGCGGACATCGCCACCGAGACCCTGGCCGAGGGCCTGCGCGATCGCGGCTGGGAGATCGACGACGTCACCGCGTACCGCACCGTGCGCGCCTCGCCGCCGCCCGCCGAGACCCGCGAGATGATCAAGACCGGCGGCTTCGACGCGGTCCTGTTCACCTCGTCCTCGACGGTCCGCAACCTGGTCGGCATCGCCGGAAAGCCGCACGCGCGCACCATCGTCGCCTGCATCGGCCCCAAAACCGCCGAGACGGCAATCGAATTCGGCCTGCGCGTGGACGTCCAGCCGGAGATCGCCCAGGTCGGCCCCCTCGTGGACGCCCTCGCCGAACACGCCGCCCACCTGCGCGCCGAGGGCCTGCTGCCCCCGCCGCGCAAGAAGAGCCGCCGCCGGGTGTGACTCAGCGCCGGGCGCGCATGAGGTCACGGACCAGGCGGCACGTCTTGTCCGACGGCGGGCGGATGCCCACGAGATCGGCTGTGCGCCGGATGGTTTCGTTGTCGGCCAGGGCGGCGCGGTAGACGCCGGAGTCGAGTAGCGCGATGGCCAGGCGCATGGCCTTCAGCCGTCGGTTGTGGGTGACGTACCACGACCGCGGGCGCCCCGGCGGCAGGCGGCGCTTCTCGAGCGGGACGTACGGTCGGTCGATGAGCGTGGTTGTGGTGGCCACGTGATCCTCCCCTCGGATCGGAACCGGAGTTCCTCGAACACATCTTCGATTCTACCGAGGGGTACCGACAGAAAACCGTTCCGCGCGCTCACATTCCGTGCAGCAGATCGAGGGCGCGCGGATGTCCCAGGGCCGCCGATCGTTCCAGCCACTCGCGCGATTCCGCCTGTGCCGCGGGCGTGGTCGGCTCCGCCTCCAGGAACTGCGACAGGTGGAACATCGACTCCGCGTCGCCGACCGCCGCGCCGCGCCGCAGCCAGCGTTCGGCGTCCTCGGCCCGATCCCGTTCCAGGCAGACCGCGCCCAGCACCGCGTACGCGTCGGTGCGCCCGCGACGGGTGGCCTCCACCAGAAGTTCGGTGGCCCGGTCGATCTCGCCGCGCCGGGCGTAGCGCAGGCCGAGATTGCGCATGCCCGTGGCGTTTCCGGCCAGGGTCGCGCGCTCGTACCACTGCTCGGCCCGCTCGTCCTCGCCGCGCCGATCGGCCAGCGCGCCCAGATTGCACATGGCCTCCGGCAGCCCGGCCTCCGCCGCGCGCAGCAGCCACGGTTCGGCCGCGTCCAGATTCCCGCGTTCCAGATGGATCGCGCCGAGCTGGTACTCCGCGGAGGTCAGCCCGGCGTAGGCGGCCTGTTCGAGCCATTCCATCGCCTCGGCCACCCGCCCGTCCTGCCACGCCGATTCGCCCAGCCGCCCGAGCGCCGCCACGCTGCCCAGCTCCGCCGCCCGGCGTAACCAGCGCTCGGCCTCGGCCCGTTCACCCGCCTCCCCCAGTCGTTGTGCCAGGAGTTCGACGGCCGCGAGATCACCCCGCTCCGCCGCCGCGCGCAGCGCGCGCACCGCGGCCTCGTCGTCCACCCCGTACTGTCGTTCCTCGCGATCGGACATGTTCGCTCCCGTTTCAGTCCTCGTTCGGAGTATGCCGTTCTCGGTCCCGCTCGGCTGGCCGAGGCGGCGAAGACGTGCGTCCGGACGCGGCGTATCGTGCGGTTCATGACCGGAATGGACCGCCCGCGGCGGTTGCGTCGTACCCCCGCCCTGCGTCGTCTGGTAGCCGAAACGACGCTGGAACCAAGGCAATTGGTGTTGCCGATGTTCGTCGCCGACGGGCTCGGCGAACCGCGCGAGATCGGCTCGATGCCCGGTGTGCATCAGCATTCGATGGACTCGCTGCGCAAGGCGGCCGTCGACGCCGTCACCGCGGGCGTGGGCGGTCTGATGCTGTTCGGCGTCCCCAAGCCCGAGGACAAGGATCCGATCGGCAGCCGGGCCAGCGATCCGGACGGGATTCTCAACCGCGGCCTGCGCGCGCTGGCCGAGGAGGTGGGCGACGCGACGGTCGTCATGGCCGACACCTGCCTCGACGAATTCACCGACCACGGCCACTGCGGCGTCCTCGCGGCCGACGGCTCGGTCGACAACGACGCCACCCTGGACCGCTACGTCGAGATGGCGATCGCCCAGGCCGAGGCGGGCGCGGATCTGCTCGGCACCAGCGGCATGATGGACGGCCAGGTCGGCGCGATCCGCGCCGGGCTCGACGAGGCCGGGCTGCTGGACGCCGGAATCCTGGCCTACGCCGCCAAATACGCCTCCGCGTTCTACGGCCCGTTCCGCGAGGCGGTGGCCTCCTCGTTGCAGGGCGATCGCCGCACCTACCAACAGGATCCGGCCAACCGCCGCGAGGCGCTCCGCGAACTCGACCTGGATCTGGCCGAGGGCGCCGACATCGTCATGGTGAAACCGGCCATGTCGTATCTGGACATCCTGCGCGAGGTGGCCGACCGCTCCGACGTGCCGGTCGCGGCCTATCAGATCTCCGGTGAGTACTCGATGATCACCGCGGCCGCCGAGCGCGGCTGGATCGATCGGCGTGGAGCCATCCTGGAATCGCTCATGGGCATCCGCCGGGCGGGCGCGGACATCGTGCTCACCTACTGGGCGACCGAGGCCGCGCACTGGCTGTCGTGAATCCGTGGACTCCGCCGGGCCCGCCGCCCGGCCCGGTGGCGGTGCCGACCGATGTGCGCACCGCGTCCCAATTGTGGTGGGGCGTCATCGGTCTGGGCGTGCTGCGGCTGCTCGTCACCGCCGTCGGTCAGTTCGCCGATCGGCACGAGCTGACCCGCCGCCTCTACGACCAGCTGCACGCGCAACAGCCCGAGGTCGGGCTGGCCGAGATCGAGATGATGGTCGCGCTGCTCGAGGTCGTGATCGTCGTGTTCGGGCTCGGCCTGGCCGCGGGCGCGGTGGCCGTGGTCCATCAGCTGCGGCGCGGGCGGCTCTGGGCGCGGGCGCTGCTCGACGTCGCCGCGATGGTGCTCGTGTTCGGGGCGCTCGGCGCGCTGTTCGGTCTGGGCGCGGTGACGGGGACCGCGCAGCTGCTCGCCGGCGCGGCGGCGATCCTACAGGCGGTGCTCGCCGCCGGGGCCGTATTCCTTTGTCACCGAGGCGAATCCGAACCTCACTTCCGCGGGAACGTCCGGTGAGACACGGGCCGAATTTGTCCCGGGCGCGGCAGGATGTATCGTGAGGGTTGTCACAGCGGACTTGGGAACACGGAGTTGTGGTTCGCACGTTGGTCTTTCGATCTCGTGTCGGTACTCGCTCCGGAGGAGCGGAGGCATCGATGCGAGTGGTGATTCAGCAACCGCAAAGCCTTCGGCGAGATGTGCTCGTGCTGAGTCTGCTCATCCTGTTCGGTCTGCTCACCCTCGCGGGACTCCTGATTCCCAGCGTGATCGCCTGAGATCTCTCGTTTGACCGATACCGAGCCCACCGTTCTGTTCGCCGAGCCCGGCGCGCGCTGGCGCAGCATCGCCTACGGCCCGCTGCTGTGCCTGGTCGTGCTGATCCTCGAACTCGCGCTGCGCGCCCCGGTGCACTGGTTCGGGCTGGCCTTCTGTGCCGTGCTGCTGGCCGGATTCGTCTGGTTGCAGGTCATCGCGGGCCGCCGCCACGTCAGCGTGGAACTCACCGGAACCACCCTCCGCGAGGGCACCGAGGTCCTCCCGCTACGCGACATCGCCGAGGTCCTCCCCGAACGCGACCCCGACGCCTGGGACGACGAGGACTGGGAATCCGCCCGCGCCCTGGGCGAACTCACCGGCGTCCCCCGCCGTCGCAAGGGCATCGGCCTGAAACTCCGCGACGGCGCGATCGTCCAGGCATGGGCCCGCGACCACCACCGGTTGCGGGAGGAACTGAGCGCGGCACTGGAACGGCTGCCCGATGGAGATGGGGCGCGGTGAGGCGGCCGTGCGCGGTTTCGGAGTCGCTGCTCGGCGAGGATCAGGAGGCGTGGTGATGCGGCGGGTGTGGATCGTCGTCGATCTGGTGTTGATCGTGCTCTGTGTCGGCGCGGCGGTGCCGAGCTGGCGGCACGGCGTGCATACCACGGCCTTCGCGGCCTCGGGCGATCTGCCCGCCTTCGAGGCGACGCGCTATTCGGGGCCGTGGCTGGGGCTGGCCGCCCTGCTGGTGGCGGCGGCCGGGCTGGCGGTGGTGGATCTGGTGGTCCGCTGCGCGCGGCGGGCGGACTGAGCGCTCAGTTCCAGCGCTGGTAGATGTCCACCAGACGCGGGCCGTGGGCTCCGGTTACGTTGACGTACACGGTGACCGAGCCGTCGGGGTGATCGGCGGCCTCCATGATCACCTGCCGCAGCGAGGCGTGGATACCGCCGTTCTCGTCCTTGTAGAGCTGGGTATCCGGGCGCAGGCCCGCACCCATCCGGCTGGGCGGCACGACCATGCCGACGAGCGCGGGCAGCGGGCCGTCGGCCAGCGCCGCGGTCTCCTCGTGCGAGAGGTTGAGGCCGATCCGGCCCTCCTCGGGCTGCGCGATCGGCGTGGCGGCCGCGGCGGTGCCGATACCGCCCACGGTCGCGGCGGCCGCGATGGTGATCAGGGTGGCGCTGAACAGGATGGTCCGCATGAATTCCCTCCCGGCCGTGGACGTCTGACTGCCCGAGCGTACGCACCGGTGATCGATCCGGTGCCGAAGCGGCCGAAAACCGCTCCCGGCGTGTTGCGGTTGCGTTCGGCCGCTGTGGTTTTCGCGGCGGCGGATGTGGGGTGGCTCACCGCACTACACCCTGTCGTCGACCGGTGTCCGAGGGGCTGCGACACTGGGTGCCGTGAGTTCCTCCCCGCGCTCCGCCCGATTGTTCGATCGCGCCGCCGCCGTCATTCCCGGCGGGGTGAACTCGCCGGTCCGGGCGTTCAAATCGGTCGGGGGAACGCCGCGGTTCATCACCTCGGCCCGCGGCTGGGCGCTGACCGACGCGGATGGCAAGGACTACGTCGACCTGGTCTGCTCGTGGGGTCCGATGATCCTGGGCCACGCTTACCCGGAGGTGGTGGAGGCCGTGCGCCGGGTCGCGGGTTGCGGCCTGTCCTTCGGCGCGCCGACCGAGGCGGAGATCGAGCTGGCCGAGGCGATCGCCGCGCGGGTCGAGCCGGTGCAGCGGGTGCGGCTGGTCAACTCCGGCACCGAGGCCACCATGAGCGCGGTCCGGTTGGCGCGCGGCTTCACCGAACGCGCCAAGATCGTCAAATTCGCCGGGTGCTATCACGGGCACGTCGACGCGCTGCTCGCCGACGCGGGTTCGGGCGTGGCGACCCTCGGCCTGCCGACCTCGCCCGGCGTCACCGGCGCGCAGGCCGCCGACACCATCGTGCTGCCGTACAACGACCTCGCCGCCGTCGAGACCGCCTTCGCCGAATTCCCGGGCCAGATCGCGGCCGTCATCACCGAGGCCGCGGCCGGGAACATGGGCGCGGTCGCGCCGCTGCCCGGATTCAACGCGGGCCTGCGCCGCCTGACCGAGGAGCACGGCGCGCTGTTGATCATGGACGAGGTGATGACCGGCTTCCGGGTCAGCCCGGCGGGCTGGTACGGGCTCGACGGCGTCGCCGGTGACCTCTACACCTTCGGCAAGGTGATGAGCGGCGGTCTGCCCGCCGCGGCGTTCGGCGGCCGGGCCGACATCATGAACCGCCTCGCGCCGATCGGCCCGGTCTACCAGGCCGGAACCCTGTCCGGGAATCCCGTCGCGGTCGCGGCCGGGCTCGCCACGCTGCGCGCCGCCGACGACGAGGTGTACGCCGCGCTCGATCGCAATGCCGATCGCCTGGGCGGTCTGCTCACCGCGGCGCTGTCGGCCGCGGGGGTCCCGCACGTGGTGCAATTCGCGGGCAATATGGTGAGCGTGTTCTTCGCCGACCGTCCGGTGACCGACTACGCCGCCGCCAAGGGCTCCCAGACCTGGCGGTTCCCGGCGTTCTTCCACGCCCTGCTCGACCGCGGCGTCTACGCGCCGCCGAGCCCGTTCGAAGCGTGGTTCGTCTCGGCCGCACTCGACGAGGACGCGTTCGACCGAATCGCCGCCGCCCTGCCAGCCGCCGCAGCGGCCGCGGCCGCCGCCACACCCGAAGGACCCAGCGCGTGAGCGACCCGCAGCAGCTCGAATCATCCCCGGACGCAACCGGATCCACCCCCGAGACCATCGTGCACGTCATGCGGCACGGCGAGGTGCACAACCCGAAGGGCATTCTCTACGGGCGCCTGCCCGGATTCGGCCTGTCCGTCAGCGGCCGCTCCCAGGCCACCGCCGTCGCCCGCGCCCTGTCCGACCACGACGTCACCCTGGTGGTGGCCTCCCCCCTGCAACGCGCCCAGGAGACCGCGGAAGCCGTTGCGGGACAACACAAACTGATCGTCCGCACCGACGACAACCTGATCGAGGCGGGCAACACCTTCGAGGGCCTGCGCGTCTCCGTCGGCGACGGCGCGCTGCGCAAACCCCGGCACTGGTGGAAGCTGCGCGACCCGTTCACCCCGTCGTGGGGCGAGCCCTACCTCCAGATCGCGCATCGCATGCTGGCCGCGGTCAACAAGGCCCGCGTGGAGGCCGCCGGGCACGAGGCCGTGCTGGTCTCCCATCAACTGCCGGTCTGGACGCTGCGCCGCTTCCTCGAGGGCAAGCGGCTCTGGCACGATCCGCGGCAGCGGCAGTGCTCGCTGGCTTCGCTGACTTCCCTTGTGTATCAAGGGGATACGTTGATCGATATTGTCTATTCCGAGCCCGCGGGGGGTTCGGATCCGCGGGTGACGGGGGCGTGAACGGGGGAGGCGTCGGGTCGTCCGCGCGGCGGGGAACTGCCGCGCGGCGAGTGTCGGTCGCCGCGGTGCACGCCCGCGGATCCCGGCGGGTGCCCGCCCTTCTCGTCGCCTGCCTCGCCCTCGTGGTCGTGTTGGCGGGCTGCTCCACCGGAAAGGACGCCGTCGCCACCGGCGGCACGTTCGACTTCGTCTCGCCCGGCGGCAAGACCGAGATCTTCTACGACCCGCCCGCCTCCCGTGGGACCATCGGCCACCTCTCCGGGCCCGATCTCATGACCGACGGCAAGACGGTCTCCGTCGACGACTTCCCGAATCAGGTTGTGGTGCTGAACATCTGGGGCCAATGGTGCGGCCCCTGCCGCGCCGAGGCCCCCGCGCTGGAGAAGGTCTACGAACAGTCGAAGGCCCGCGGCGTCACCCTGCTCGGCATCAATGTCCGCGACACCCGGCAGGACAAGGCCCGCGACTTCGTCATCAGCAACCACATCGGCTACCCCTCCATCTACGACCCCGAGATGCGCAGCCTCCTCGCCCTGGGCGGCAAATTCCCCACCAGCGTCATCCCCACCACCCTCGTCCTCGACCGCGCCCACCGCGTCGCGGCCGTCTACCTCCGCCCCCTCCTGGCCGAAGACCTCCAACCCGTCATCGACCGCATCTCCGCCGAGGCCCCCCAATGACCACAAACCCCAGCCGCACCCTTTATTCGAATCCGCACCCGTTGGTGCGCGAACGTCACCGACCGGGCGGCGA
>NZ_JBSFPI010000022.1:0-131808 GCF_053588115.1 Nocardia sp. NPDC003482 | reverse complement strand
GGCGGGGGCACGATCTTTATTCAGGACTCGAAGCCCTGGGAGCCACAACAGTGCTCACCCACCAGCCGCTACCGACAGCAAGTCTGCCGTATCAGCGGACCCGCTACACCTCATTAGGGTGCGGCTGGGTTGGTGGGGGCGTGGGAGTGGGGGCGGTAGGTTTTGGGGGGTCGATTGGATTGGGAGGAGGTTTGGTGGTGGGTGCGACTGTGGGGGATGTGGTGGGGGTGTTGGAGGGGGCTTATCCGCCGGGGTTGGCGGAGGGGTGGGATTCGGTGGGGATGGTTTGTGGGGATTCGGGGGAGTTGGTGGGGCGGGTTTTGTTCGCGGTGGATGCCACGGAGGGGGTGGTGGAGGAGGCCGTGCGGTGGGGGGCTCAGGTTTTGGTGGTGCATCATCCGTTGTTGTTGCGGGGGGTGGATACGGTGGCGGCGGGGACGCCCAAGGGGGCGTTGGTGCACAAGTTGATTCGGAACGGGTGTGCGTTGTTCACGGCGCATACGAATGCGGATTCGGCGTTCCCGGGGGTTTCGGATGCGTTAGCCGAGGTGCTGGGTATCGAGGTCACGGGCCCGTTGGAGCCGAAAAATGCTGCGGCCGTTGATGAGTGGGTCGTGCAGGTGCCCGTGGGATTTCGGGAACGGGTGTTGGCGGCTCTGTTCGCGGCGGGGGCCGGTGGCGGCGGGCATTATGGCGAAAGCGCTTCGTGGAACGCGGGTTTCGGCCAGTTCCGGCCCTTGGCGGGGGCCGAACCGGCGAACGGAACGGTGGGGAAGCTCGAGACCGTCGAGCAGGAGCGCGTCGAGGTGGTCGCGCCGCCGTCGAAGCGGGGCGCGGTGCTCGCGGCCTTGCGGGCGGCGCATCCGTACGAGGAACCGGCTTTTCACGTGACCGAGCGGGCCACGCTGCCGGACACCGTGGGACTCGGGCGGGTGGGCGAGCTGACGCGCCCACAAACGTTGCGCGAGTTCACCGCTCGCGTTCGGGCCGCGTTGCCCGCGACCGCGTGGGGTGTGCGGGCGGCGGGCGATCCGGACCGGATGATTCGTACCGCCGCCGTGTGCGGCGGGGCGGGAGATTCGTTCCTGGGCACCGTGTCCCGGCTCGGCGTCGATGTCTACGTGACCGCCGACCTCCGCCATCATCCCGCCGACGAGCACCTGCGCGCGGGCGGCCCGGCGCTCATCGACGCCGCCCATTGGGCCACGGAATTCCCGTGGTGCGCGCAGGCCGAGCGTATCGTTCGAAACGCGTTGCCGCAGTTGCAGACTCGGGTCTGCCCGATCCGCACCGACCCGTGGACGCTCGGGGCCGCGGACGACTGATCGAATCCGTTGTCGAAGAGGCGGGGACGCGCCCCGCCTCCAAGCCGATGCCGACCCGCCGCTCATGGGCGGGCGTTCGCTTGTGGGCGGCCCGAAGAGCCCTCGGTCCGAGCCCTCGCGACGGCCCCCCACCGCCGACTTTTCCGCCCGATACCCCCATCCCGCCACCTCTCCGGCTCGTGCTCGACCATCCTGTTGCACGCCCGATCGGATCTCGTCGGCGAGGGCTGGCGCAGTTCACCGAATTGGCATGAAACACAACTGATTTCGCCCGCGCCCAATGCCCTATCCCGCCATCACCTCCGGCTCGTGCTCGACCACCTCGTTGCACGCCCGGCCGGATCGCGTGGGCGAGGGCTGGCGCAGTTCACCGAATTGGCGATAAAAACCACCACTTTCGCCCGCGCCCAACGCCCCTATCCCGCCACCACCTCCGGCTCATGCTCAACCGGAAAGTTCACCGAATTGGCGATGAAACACCGCCGATGCGCCTCCCCATGCAGCCCCACGGCCTCCTCCACCCGCCCCGGATCGGTGATCGTCACCCGCGGCCGCAGCACCACCCGCTGGAACCGTGTCTCGTCCATGGTCCCCACCGCCTCGTCCCGATACCCCGTCACCACGATCCCCGCGCTGGTGCACAGATGCAGATACCACAGCATGTGGCACTGCGACAGCGATGCGACGAGCAGGAGCTCCGGATTCCAGCGGTCGTCGTCGCCGCGGCCGACGACGGGGTCGGCGCTGCTGGGTAGGGGTGGGCGGCCGGGCGCGTAAGCCTCGTGGTTGCGGGAGTACGCGCGATAACCCGTGGTCGCGCCCGTCCAGACGATCTCGACCGCATAGCTGTGCATGACCGGAGAGTGCCACACGCCCGGTGTCGGGCGCCGCCGATTATCCGTGGGGGTCGGGTGCGTTCGGGTACGGGCGGGGTACGGTTGAAGGTCTGTGCTGGGTGCCCGACCGGGCGCTCGACCGTCCATGTGCCGAGGAGTTAGTTCCGCGTTGAATGTCGAACCACCGATCCAGGCCAAGCTGCTCGATCTCGCCGCCGTCGACGCCGAACTGACGCGCATCGAGCACCGCCGCAAGGTGCTGCCCGAGCAGCAGGAGGTGCGGCGGCTGGAGGAGGAGCGCACGGCGCGCAAGGACGCGGCGGTGAAGGTCGAGATCCTCATCGACGACCTCGACCGCGACATCCGCAAGCTCGAGACCGAGATCGACGGCGTCCGCAAGCGCGAGCAGCGCGACCGCGGCATGCTCGACGGCGGCGCCGTCGGCGCCAAGCAGCTCTCGGAACTGCAGCACGAGCTGACCAGCCTGGAACGCCGCCGCGCGGTCCTCGAGGACGATCTGCTCGAGGTGATGGAGCGCCGCGAGGCCGCCGCCGCCGATCATCAGCACGCCGGGGCGAATCTGAGCAAGGCCGAGGCGGACCTCGCCGACGCGCAGCGCCTGCGCGATCAGGCCGTGGCCGATCTCGACGTGGCCGCCGAGCGGTGCGCGCGCGATCGGGAGGGGCTGCTCACCGCGTTCCCGGCCGATCTGCTCGCCATCTACGACCGGCAGCGCGCCCAGCACGGTGTGGGCGCGGCGCTGTTGCAGGCGCGGCGCTGCGGCGCCTGCCGGATCGAACTGGACCGCGGCGAGATCTCCCGCATCACGCAGACCCCGCCCGAGACGGTCGTGCGCTGCCCCGAATGCGGCGCGATCCTGGTGCGCACCAAGCAATCCGGGTTGTGACCGGCATGCTCGTGATCGTCGAGGCCGACGGCGGATCGCGCGGCAATCCCGGTCCCGCCGGGTACGGCGCGGTGGTGTGGGACGCGAACCACGCCCACGTGCTGGCCGAACGCAAGCAGTCGCTGGGCGTCACCACCAACAACGTCGCCGAATATCGCGGTCTCCTGGCGGGTTTGGCGGCGGCGGCCGAGCTCGGGGCCAGCGAGGTCGAGGTCCGGATGGACTCCAAACTCGTCGTCGAGCAGATGTCGGGGCGGTGGAAGGTCAAACACGAGGCCATGATTCCGCTCGCCGAGCGGGCGCGCGGGCTGGTGTCGGGATTCGATCGTGTTGCGTTCCAGTGGATTCCGCGCGCGGAGAACTCGTACGCGGATCGGCTGGCGAACGAGGCGATGGACGATGCGAAGCTCGTCGACGAGGTGCGGGAGGCCGAGGGCTGGGACCGTACGATTCCCGGCGATTCCGCGCCGAAAGTGTTTGTGAGCGAAAAGGATTCGGTCGGCGATATCGTTCCGGCAGGCGACGAGCGGCAGCTGCCCAGCTGGGTCGACGAGGTCGGCGCGGCGAAGACCACCGATCCAGCCGAAGCCGCCCCCGGGTGGACGGGCGCGCGCGGCCGCCCGACACGGCTGTTGCTGCTGCGGCACGGCCAAACGGAACTGTCGGTGCAGCGCCGCTATTCGGGCCGGGGCAACCCCCCACTGACCGCTCTCGGCCGCGATCAGGCCGCCCGAGCCGCGAAACACCTTGCCACCAAAGGCGATATCGCAGCCGTCGTCACCTCCCCGCTCGGCCGCGCGCAGGAAACCGCCGAGGCCGCCGCGCAGGCCCTGCAGGTTCCGGTGCGAGTCCTCGACGGCCTCATCGAAACCGACTTCGGTGACTGGGAGGGATTGACGTTTCTCGAAGCGGCACAGCGGGATCCGGATCTGCACCGCCGCTGGCTCGGCGACCCGTCGCTGCCCGCGCCCCACGGGGAGAGCTTCGATCAGGTCCGCGAGCGCGTCGAAGCGGTCCGCGCCGACCTGCTGTCGCTGTACCCGGGCCGCAATGTCGTTGTGGTGAGCCATGTTACGCCGATCAAGACGCTGCTCCAGCTGGCGCTGGGGGTGGGGTCGAATCTGCTGTACCGGCTGCATCTGGATCTGGCGTCGCTGTCGATCGCGGAGTTCTATCCGGATGGCGGGGCCTCGGTGCGGTTGGTGAACGACACGTCGTATCTGTAAGGCGCTCAACACAATCCGGCCAACTTGTAGAGCACCAACGACGCGGCCACCGCGACATTGAGGCTGGATCCGGTACCGACCATGGGGATCTCGACGGCGACGTCCAGGCGTTCCAGGCCGTCCGGCGGAATGCCGTAGCCCTCGTTGCCGAGGACGACGATGGTGCGGCGGCGGGCTGGGGGTAGGTCGGCGAGGCGGATGGATTCGTCGGTGAGTTCCACGCCCACGATGGCCGCGCCGCCGGTGCGCTGACGGTCGAGCCAGCGGTCCGGGCGGGCGTCGAGCCAGTGCACGCAGGTCGGTTTGCGCAGGGTGTTGCCGCGAGCCAAAGCCTCTGGGACCCAAGGCTTTCGGGGGACGGCGAGGCAGGCGCCGACGGCGTCACAGGTGCGCAGGAGGGTGCCGAGGTTCGCGGTGTGCTTGGGCCACAGCGGTGCGGCGATGAGGTGATTCCAGCAGGTGTGGGCGCGGGGGCGGCGGTGCCGACGGATCTCGGCGGGCGTGCGGGCCCGCGGCGGCGTCATCGGCGGGCGGGAGTGGCCTTCCCGGGGAGGAGTGGAGGTGTCATGTGCGGGGTGCTTCGCGGCGCACCGGGGCCATCGTCGGACGAACGGGGCCTCCAGGATAGCTCAGGCGAGGTGGCGGATCATCTCGTACTCGTAGTGGGGACTGTGGGCCGCGGTCAGCTGACGGCGGCCGGTGGGCTCGAAATCCATTGCGTGGTAAAGCTTCTCGGCGGCTGTATTGCCCTCGACCACCCACAGGCGCAGGGTGGTGTCGCCCGCGGCGCGGACGTGGTCGACGATCGTGCCGATCAGCAGGCGGGAGGCGCCGGTGCCGCGAACGGTGGGGTGGACCCACACCGAGACCAGTACGGGACCGGACGATTCCCGTAGTACGCCCGCACAGCCGACGGGGCCGGGGTCGGATTCGAGGACGAACAGCGATCTGCTCGCCTGCCAGTGCCGCCAGCGGCGTTCGTCCCAGTCGGCCGCCTCCTCGAAGGTGGTGGAGAAGGAGCCGGGCGGGGAGGTGGCCAGCGCGCCGAGGCGGGCCGCGCGGGCGACCCGCCAGTCCTCGGCGCCGAGATGCCGGACCCGGATGCCGGGCGGCGGGGTCGTCACGGCCGCAGCACCGAGACCAGGAATTCGATCTGGTCGTAGACGGCCTTCTCGAACCAGTCGTCGAAGTAGATGTCGAAGTGGCCGATGGGATACCGCTTGACGACCGCGTGCTTGGTGCGCTCGGCGGCCTTGAGGGCCGGGGCGATCGGGGCCACGGAATCGTTGTCGCACAGGGCGTACAGCACCGGGACCTTGATGCCCTTCGTGCGCCGCCACGGGGCGTCGAAGAACGCCGACAGGCCGAAGCGGGCGGCGACCTTGGGCTGGTAGTGCTCGCTCTCCTCGGCGAGGCGGCCGAAGCCCTCGGGCACGTCACGTGCGGCCATGAGCGCGGCCGAATGTCGCCGCCCGGCGACGCGCACGCCGATCGGCTTGCGGCGGATCGGGCCGACCACCAGATCGGTCATCGCGAGGGTGCCGGTCTTCAGAACGCTGATCGGGCCCTTCGCCATCGTCGACGCGCGGCCGCTGGCGAACGGGACCTGGGCCACGACGGCGGCGAGGTAGTCGTCCTCGTGCGCGATCGACAACACGTGCCCGCCGCCGAACGAGCTGCCCCACAACGCGATTCGCGTCGCGTCGAAGCCCCGGAGCGTGCGGGCGAAGGCGATGGCCGCGCGCCAGTCGTCACGCTGGCGGGCGATATTGATCAGCTGCCGGGGCTGGCCGCCGCTCGCGCCGAAATGGCGATAGTCGAACGCCAGCACGCCCATTCCGGCCGTCGCGAACCGCCGCGCGTACCGATCCAGACCCATCTGACGGTCCGCCCCCAGACCGTGCGCCATGATCACCAGCGGCCGCGGCTTCGGCGGCCCGTCCGGCAGATAGAGCCACGCTGCACACTGTTCGCTTCCCGACGGGAACCCCACCTCGACACGCTCCATGCCGAAATACCGTACTTGCTCCGTGGTTCCGCCGCCGATCCGGATCCTCGGGCGACGGACGTCCGTGCCGGAATCCCGCGGCGGGCAACCGTGGGGCATAATCTGTCCCGACGAGTCGGTCGGGCGGCCGCGTCGACGGGAACGGGCACGGTGGTGTCGCTGCCCGTCGCCGAGGAAAGTCCGGACTCCACAGAGCAGGGCGGTTGCTAACGGCAACCCGGGGTGACCCGCGGGACAGTGCCACAGAAAGCAGACCGCCGGCGCGCACAGCGCCGGTAAGGGTGAAACGGTGCGGTAAGAGCGCACCAGCGCCCCGGGTGACCGGGGCGGCTAGGTAAACCCCGCCCGGAGCAAGGTCGAAGGCCGCACTCCCCGGAGTGCGGCTGCGCAGGTGTCCGAGGGCTGCTCGCCCGAGCCTGCGGGTGGACCGCTCGAGGTGCCCGGTGACGGTGCACCCAGATGGATGGCCGCCCCCGGTTTCGACCGGGACAGGATCCGGCTTATAGACCGACTCGTCCTCACTTTCTTTTGGTTATGGCGGTGGGCGGCGCAACGAGCTTGTGTCGGAGCCAGGTGTCGAGGTCCATGAGGTCCGGGTGGAGGAGGCGTGACCTCCTCTCGCTCACATATGTGGCCGGAGCAGGTCCGAGCCTCTGCGCTGAAGCCGGGTGTCGAAGTTCGTGAGGTCCGGGTGGAGGGATCGCGACCTCCTCTCGCTCACAGCAGTGGGCGGAGCAACTCCAAGCCCGTGCGTTGGAGCCAGGTGTCGAAGTTCATGAGGTCGGGGTGGAGGGATCGTAGTTCGGATATGTCGACGTCGGGGATGGTGCCGTCGGTGGAGTTGAGGAGTTCGTAGCCGCGGGCGAAGCGTTCGTTGATGCGGCGGAGGTCTTCTATCGAGCGTTGGCGGTAGGGGACCGGATGGCCTACGGCCGCAGTGAGTTTGGCGGCGACTTCGGGTGGGGTGAGGGCGTCGCCGACGAGTTCGAGGGTGCGGGCGCGGAAGCGGGGTGGGTCGGTGAAGGCCCGGGTGGCGATCGCGCCGATGTCGTCCAGGGCGATGAACTGCTGGCGGATGTGGGGGGCGAGCGCGGTGCGGAGGGCGCCGGAGTGGACGCCGACCGTCTCGGATTGGGTGTAGAGGTTCTCCATGAACGAGCTCGGGCGCAGGATGGTGGCGGAGATGCCGAGCGCGGTGAGGTGCTGTTCGATCTCCCATTTCTCGCCGCCGATGCGGTCGGCGCCCAGGGCGGAGCTGTAAACGATATGGGCCACATCGTGTTTCGCGGCGGCGTCGGCCAGGAGCTTGCCCGCTCGGATTTCGTCCTGGTCGGGGGAGATGGGGCCGGGGTGCACGATGTAGAGGCCGTAGGCGCCCTCGAGGTACCGGTCGATGGTCGCCTCGTCCTCGAAGGTGCCCTCGACGACTTCGGCTCCGGCCGTCGCCAGGGCTCGGGCCTTGGGTGCGGTGGCGTCGCGGGTGAGTGCGCGGACCGGCCAGCCTTGGGCCAGAAGGTGTTTCGCGACCGCGCCGCCCTGTTGTCCGGTCGCGCCGGTGACGACGACGAATCTGTCCATGATCGTTCCCTCTCGATTAAGCGGAGCGTGCGCCCCGCTTGGGAACGATACGGAACGTGCGCCCCGATTTCTAGTCCCCGTCAGGCGCGGCGGCGGCGCGCGGCCTTGGCGGCGCCCGCGCCCGCGAGGATGGAGATGATCAGGTAGCTCATGGTTCGCATGGTGTTCCAGTCACCCGGGATCGGTACGGGGGGAGGGGGTTTCGGGGTTTGGCGGGCGGCGGCTCGCGGGGGCGCCGGGGGAGCGGGCGGGGGTGCGGGTTCGGGTGGTGCGGCCGCGAGGACGGCGGGTGGGGGCGGTGGGAGGGGTGGGGGTGTGGGTGTTGCCGGGGGGATCTGGAGCGGGAGTTCGGGGACGTTGGGGACGGGGATGAGCAGGAGGCAGGTCAGGAGGGCGCTTCCGGTGGCCGCGCTGCCGACCGCGGCGCTGCCGAGCCCGAATTCGCTGGAGCCCAGGGCGGATCCGGTGCCGAGGAGGGCCGAGCCGGTGCCGACGAGGCCGGAGCCGGAGGCTGAGCCGGGGGCGATGAGGCCGGAGCCTGTGTCTGCGAGCCCTGAGCCGAGGGCTGAGCCGGTGCCTGCGAGCCCTGAGCCGAGGGCTGAGCCGGTGCCTGCGAGCCCTGAGCCGAGGGCTGAGCCGGTGCCTGCGAGCCCTGGCCCGAGGGCCGAACCGACGCCTGGCAATGCCGAACCCAGCGCCGAACCCGTGCCCGCGAGTCCGGATCCGAGGGCTGACCCGACGCCCGGCAGAGCCGATCCCAGCGCGGAACCCGTGCCCGCGAGCGCGGAGCCGAGCGCCGAACCGGTACCGAACAAGCTGGAACCCGCACTACCCCAACCTGATCCGGTCCCACTACCCGTGGCCAGCGCGAGCAGCAAAGCCGACCCACCGAGGACGGCGCTTCCGGCGCATGCGGTCTGCACGCTGCCGGTGGCGGGTCCGGGGATGGCGATGGGGGTCTCGGCCGGTGCCTCCGGCGCGGGTGCGGGAGTTGTACGGGCCACGGGATTCGGCTTGGCCGCAGGCGGTTTGAGCGTCGCGGAGCCTAGCTCCAAGGGGATCCCGATATCCTCGCCGGAACTTCCCGTATCGGCCGATCCGGGCGCGGCGCTCCCGGTGCCGAAGGGGAGGCCGGGCACCGGGGGTTGCGCGACCGCCGACGGACCCGAGAACAACAGGGCCGCGGGGACGGCGACGGTCACTATTGCGCTGTCCCGCAATGTCTTTCGCGAAAACCCGGTCATGTCACGTCACCTGGTCGTAGTTGGACAGCGCGTTCTCGAAGGCGTCGCGGGGGACGACGGTCAGGTGGGAGAACGGTCGTTCGAGGTGGTTGATCTGCAACAGGACCAGGCCGATGACGAGGCCGAGCAGGCCGATCATCAGGACGTTCTTGAGGGTGACGCGGAAGCCGGAGAAGACGGGGTTCAGCAGTACCAGAACCGTACCGAACCACAGTGCGATGGTGAGGAATTCGGGAATCCCGCGGCGGACGTCGACGGCTCGGTCCTGGCGCGCGGCGTTGATCTGGCGGACGCTGTCGAGGGCCTTGTCGCGCAGATCCTTCGCCGCCTCGTCGTCGGTAGGCAGCGCGGAGACGGTGTCGCGCAGGGATTCGAGCGTGCGTTGCGGAGTGGCGCTGAGCCGAGCGTCGTGGTCCATGACCGTCCACTCCTGGCCGAGGACCTGTTCGGTGTAGTCGCGCACGAGCCCCTGGACGCGCTGCCGGTCCTGGTCGGGCAGCTCGTGGGCGATCCAATAGGTGTCGATCAACGCCTTGGACTCCTCGACCGTGTGGCTCTCGGCGTTGTCGTACTGCTGCCAGCACAGCACCACGACGAAGGCGACCACGGCCACGAAGAAGGTGTTGATCATGTCGAACACCATGCCCCCGGCGGCATGGTCGTCGGATTGTTGCCAGGAGCGGGGCCACGCCCGCGCCCCGGCCACGAAGACCGCCATCGCGACGGCCGCGGAGACGACGGCGACCAGCAGCGCCTGAATCATCGGACCCCCACCTTTCCCGAAAACCGACCGGCCTTAATGCATTACGCGACCAACACCGGCTGACAAGATCGAAATCAGCTGCGGTCACTGAATATTCGTTGCCGCGGTGTCATCGGATGGTGCCATCATCGATGGATGAGCCCGGCCTCGGCGTGTCGGGCGCGCGCGTGGCGGTGGAACATGGATGTGCTGGTGATCCTCGGGGTCGTCCTGATGCTGGGGGTGGTGCTGGGCGCGCTCGTCGCCAGTACCGGACTACGGGTTGTGGAACAGTTCGAGCGGGGTTTGGTGTTCCGGTTCGGCCGGGTGCGCGCGGTCCGCGATCCCGGTCTGCGCCTGCTGATTCCGTTCGTCGACCGGATGCGCAAGGTGCCGATGCGGCTGGTCACCATGCCGGTGCCCGCGCAGGAGGGCATCACCCGCGACAACGTCACCGTGCGGGTCGACGCGGTGGTGTACTTCAAGGTCGTCGATCCGGTGCAGGCCGTGGTCGAGGTGCAGGACTATCTGTTCGCCGTCGCCCAGGTCGCGCAGACCTCGCTGCGCTCGATCATCGGCAAGAGCGAACTCGACGATCTGCTGTCCAATCGCGAGCAGCTGAACAAGGGCCTCGAGCTCATGATCGACAGTCCCGCGCTGGCGTGGGGCGTGCACATCGACCGGGTCGAGATCAAGGACGTCGCGCTGCCGGAGTCGATGAAGCGCTCGATGTCGCGGCAGGCCGAGGCCGAGCGGGAGCGGCGGGCCCGGATCATCACGGCCGAGGGCGAATTGCAGGCGTCGCAGATGCTGGCCGAGGCGGGCGCCACGATGTCGAGCGCCCCGGCCGCGCTGGAACTGCGCCTGTTGCAGACGGTGGTCGAGGTAGCGGCGGAGAAGAATTCGACGCTGGTGCTGCCGTTTCCGGTGGAGCTGTTGCGGTTTCTGGAGCGGTCGACGCCGGAGCCGGAGCGCTCGGACGACCGCGGATATCGGGAAAAGTGAAGGGCGGCACCGGAATCGGTGCCGCCCTGGCCGGTCCGCAACCGGCGGGATGCGAGGTGCCGGGTCAGCCGACCGGGTTGATGACGAAGATCTGGGCCCAGTAGGTGGCCTGCTCGGGGCCGAGCAGTGGCAGCAGGTAGTCGTAGACGATGGACGACATACGGTGCGGAACTCCCTTGGTTGTCGACGTGGTTGGTGCATGGGACCGACCGGTCCCGCGGCACGGGCCACAGTAGCAGTGGAGCGGGGGCGGCGCAGGTGCGCTGGGTGTCGGGGTCGCGCGGGTGTGCGACCGGGCTGCCCTTCGATGGTGTGCCGGGGGGAGTTATTCGGATCGGCTCTTGATCTTGTTGGGTGCGAGGCGGCGCGACGGTGACGCGGAGGGACTGATTCGGGCAAAGGGTACCAATCGGTTTCTCGCGAATTCGGCGGCGCGCCGGTGCGGGGCGACTGCGGGGGCGCTACGGTTCGGAGACGGGAATCCCGAGGCACCCCGGGCCTCGAGCGGATAGGGGTGGCGTCCGCCACGTTTGGAAGGGCGACGGCCGGTCGAACGCGAGACCGACGGGGTGCGGCTCGCCGGGGCGCGCGCGAAGATCCTGGCTCGACTGGATTCGGCCGTGACAAACGTCATAGAGTGTTGCGCGTTGGAAGGTTCCGTTGTCGGGGGGCAGCAACGGAGCTGTGGGTGTCAACGACGTCGGAAAGCAGGTTCTGTCTCTATGCGAGTGGTTCGCAAGTTGGTCGCCGGTGCCATGATTGCCGGTGCTGCTTCGGTTTTGGCTGTGTTGGGGGCCGGGTCCGCGTCGGCGGTCTCGGTGACTCCGTTGCCGGGTGGGGTGCAGGTCGACCTCAGCCCGGGGGACACCCAGTGGGTGCACCAGACCCACATCGGGAACGCCATCGCCACGCTGCCCCATCCGTCGGCCGCGTCGTTCGGGCAGGCGCTGAACTCGGCGGCCGATCTGTCCGCGCAGTACCCGGACGGCCGGGTCGTGTTCACCGTGTACGGGCCGTTCGATCAGTTGAACGGCACGATGCTGGCCCTGCAGTAGGTCAGCGCCCACGCGTGGAGTTGCATCAGCGGATCGTCTCGGCGCCGGTCGACTTCGGCGCGGTACGAACCGAATTCGGGCTGGCCTCGGATTATCCCGCCGAGGCCGTCTCGGAGGCCCGCGACGCGGTCGACGCGTTCGCGGGCTCCCGGGCCGATCGCCGCGACATTCCCCTCGTGACGATCGACCCGCCCGGCGCGCTGGATCTGGACCAGGCGCTGGCTCTGGAACGAACACCCACCGGTTTCCTGCTGCATTACGCCATCGCGGATGTGGGAGCCGTCATCGCGCCCGGCGGGGCGCTCGCCCGCGAATCGTTGAAGCGGGGTCAAACCTTCTATCTGCCCGATGGCACCGTGCCGCTGCATCCGCCGGTGTTGTCGGAAGGGTCTGCCAGCCTGTTGCCGGATCAGGACCGGCCCGCGGCGCTGTGGACCATCGAATGTGACGAACATGCTGAGCCGCAACGGTTTTCGGTGCAACGCGCGCTGGTGCGCTCCCGGGCCCGGCTCGATTACGCCGGGGTGCAGGCCGATTTCGACGCCGGGCGCGCGCATCCCTCGATCGCCGCGCTGCCCGAATTCGGGCGGCTGCGCATCGAGGCGGGCCTCGCGCGGGGCGCGATCGGGCTGCGGCTGCCCGCGCAGTCGGTCGTGCCGGACGGGCGGGACGACGGCGCGCCGCCGAAGTGGCGGCTGGTGCTGGAACCGCGGACGCCCGCCGACGATTGGAACGAACAGGTCTCGCTGCTGACCGGGATGTGCGCGGCGCGGCTCATGCTCGAGGCCGACGACCGGGACGGTTCGGGGTTGCTGCGCACGATGCCCGCGCCGTCGCGGTCGGCGCTCGAGACGATTCGGCGCACCGCGGCCGCGTTGCAGGTGGACTGGCCCGCCGAGGTGCCGGTGTCGCGGATGCTGGCCGGGCTCGATCCGAACGCGCCCGCGGGGATGGCGTTGATGTCGGACGCCACCTCGCTGTTGCGTGGCGCCACGTACACGGTGCTGGGGGACGGGGCTCCGGAAGACTTGCGGCACAATGGAATCGGCGCGCCCTACGCGCATGTCACCGCGCCGTTGCGGCGGTTGGGGGATCGTTTCGCCACCGAGATCTGTCTGGCCCGTTGTGCCGGTGCGCCGGTGCCGTCCTGGGTGCGCGATGGGCTCGGGCCGGTGGTGGAGAGCATGCGGCGCAGCGACGCGCTCGCGGGCAAGGTCGAACGGGCGTGCATCGATCTCACCGAGGCCACGGTGCTCGCCGCGCGGGTGGGGGCGGTGTTCGACGCGGTGGTGGTTCGTGAGGCCAATGGCAGCAGGCCCGCGGAGATCTTCGTCGCCGAGCCCCCGGTGGCGGGCCGCTGCCTGGGTTCTCCGCCGGAAGGCTGGCGAGTCCGCGTCCGTCTTGTGGAAGCCGAACCCCCGTCCCGCTCCGTCGTTTTCGCCTTCCCCGCCGACTGAGCCCCCCGCCTGGCAGCCCAGCCGCACCCCTTATTCGAATCCGCACCCGTTATGTAGCCCTGCAAGGGGTGCGGATTCGAATAAAGGGTGCGGCTGGGTTCGTGGGCGGGGGGTCAGGGTTTGTGGTGGAGGAATGAGGCGGTGGTGGGGTAGTCGGCCAGGGCTTTGCGGGCGGCGGTGGCCTCGGAGCGGTAGAGGTCGTCGTAGGGGGTGGGGTCGGCGCCTCGGGCGGCCGCGGCCGTGGCGCGGGAGCGGATGGTGGCCATGGCCTCGACGGCGTCGCGGTGGTCGCCCAGGACGGTTTGGAGTTTCTTGGCGCTCTTGCCGAGTTGTTCGGCGGGGCCGTCGAGGACGGGGGTGGCGGCCTCGGCGGCGTAGCGGAGGCGCTTGGCGGCCTTGCGGATGTCGTGGAGGTGTTCGATGCGGTCCTCGTCGGGGACCTTCGGTTCGGCGCGGACCAGGGCGCGCAGGTTGCGGAAGTCCTTGCGCAGCACCTTCGTGAAGACGTCGGTGGCGTCGGCCTTGGCGAGGCGGCGGCGCAGCGGGGGATCGTCGCGGAGTTTCAGGAGTCGTTTGCGCAGGCCGGCGTAGCGGTCGCCGTCGAGGGCGCGCAGCACGTCCTTGTGCGCGCGGGTGTAGCGGGCGCGTTCGGTCGAGACCAGCCGCCAGCCCACCCGGCGCTGTTCGGCGGGTTGTTCCTCGGCCAGTGCGGCGAAGCGTTCGGCGCGCACCTCAGCGTCCCGAGCCACCCCCAATATGCCCGCCAGCCACCGCAATTCGTCACGCAGATCATCGATCTGCGCCCGGTGGAAGGCTTTTCGATACGAGCGCAGCACGCTACGCAGCCGCCGCGTCGCCACCCGCATACTGTGCACCGAGTCCGGATGATCGGCGCGCACCTCGGGTTCGGCCGACAACAGCCGATCCAGATCCTCGGCCAACGCGGCCGTCAAGGCGGGTCCAGCGGTCGTGCTCATAAGCGCTCCCCGAATGTGTCGGCCGCCGCGACCAGGAGGTGAGCCGAATCGGACTCGCCCACAGCGGGTCTGGCGGCCACGCTCGAGGCCCCCGTCGGAATCGGGTTGGTGTCCGCGATCGGGCGGCTGGTCGGCTCGCTCGCGACGTATCCGGCGAGGGTGCCAATAGCCCGCTCGCAGTTGGGGTTGATGGCCGCGATGGAGCGGCTGGTCGGCTCGCTCGGGACGGATTCCGCGAGGGTGCGCATAGTCCGCTGCGGGTTGGGGTTGGTGGCCGCGATCGAGCGGTGGACCGGCCCGCCCGGGACGGGGTCGGCGGCGTACATAACCCGCTCCCGAATCGGGACAGTGGCCGATTGGTAAGTCGGCCCGCCCGAAACGAATTCGACGCTGTCTCTCATCGAACCTCCCGGAACTTGTCGGTGGCCTCGATCAGGTGGTGGGTTGTGCCTGGTTCGCTGGCGGCGTGGCCGGCGTCGGGGACGAGGTGTAGTTCCGAGTTCGGCCAGGCTCGGTGGAGGTCCCAGGCGCTGATGGCGGGGCAGACGATGTCGTGGCGGCCCTGGACTATGACGGCGGGGAGGTGGGCGATGCGGGGGATGTCGCGGAGGAGTTGGCCCTCTTCGAGGAAGCCGCCGTGGACGAAGTAGTGGTTCTCGATGCGGGCGAAGGCGAGGGCGAAGCGGGGTTCGGCGGATTCGGCGACGCGATCCGATTGGGGCAGTAGCGAACTCGTCGCGCCCTCCCAGGTGGACCAGGCGATGGCGGCGGCCGTGGCGACCGATGGATCCGGGTCGTGTAGCAGGCGGTGGTAGGCGGCGACGAGGTCCGTGCCGCGCTCGGATTCGGGGACGGGGGCGAGGAACTTCTCCCACTCGTCGGGGTAGACGTATCCGGCGGCGCCGTTGTAGTACCAGTCGATCTCCTTGCGGCGCAACAGGAATACCCCGCGCAGCACGAGTTCGGTCACCCGCTCGGGGTGGGTCTGGGCGTAGGCGAGGGCGAGGGTGGAGCCCCAGGAGCCGCCGAACACCTGCCAGCGGTCGATGCCCAGATGCGCGCGCAGGGCCTCGATGTCGGCGACCAGATGCCAGGTGGTGTTGTGCTCGAGGCTCGCGCCGTCGGCGACGTGCGGGGTGGATCGGCCGCAGCCGCGCTGATCGAACAGCACGATGCGGTAGGCGCGCGGATCGAAGAACCGGCGATGGAACGACGCCGTGCCGCCGCCGGGTCCGCCGTGCAGGAACACCACCGGTTTGCCGTCGGGGTTGCCGCTCTCCTCCCAGTAGATCCGCTGCCCGTCGCCCACGTCGAGCCAGTCCTGGCGGCGCGGTTCGAGGGGCGGGTACAGGGTGCGCATCAGAACGCGATTCCCGAGGCCAGATCCTGCAATTCGAGCGCGCGCAACGCCTCGGTCCGCACGTCGGGGCAGTTCTTGGTGGTGAGGCGGTCCACGACCGCCTTGTCGCCCAGCACCTGCAGATTGATGCCGCCGTTGCGGGCCGCCCAGTCGTGCACGGTGATGTTGAGCGCGACCCGGCCCAGCGTTGGGCCCTGCACGCGCCAGTCCGACAGCTGCGGGGACAGCGCGTCGCAGAGTTGTTTGCCCACTTCGTCGTTGAGCTGCAACGGCGTCGGATTCGCGCCCGTGCCCGGCGCGGCGGTGCCGCTGGGGTGCGGGACGGTCGCGGTCGCCGATCCGCTGGTTCCGGCGGAGCCGGACGAGCCGTTCGTGCCGCCCCCGCATCCGGCGATCAGCGCGGCCGTGACCAGGGCGGCGGCCGCCGCCGCTCCGCGAGTCATCCAACGGGTCTGCGACATCTGTTCCCTTTGCTCGATTCGTGCTCGTCGGTCTCCGAGTTTGCCACTGATCGCGCCCCGTCGCCCGTAGCTCGGAGGCCGGAATCGGAAACCGGTGCGGCGGCAGTACCCTCGCACCATGGCACGGGATGAGCGCGGTGTGACCGCCCAGAGTGAGGACTTCGCTGCCTGGTACAACGAGGTGGTCTTCAAGGCCGGTCTCGTCGACCGTGGCCCGGCCAAGGGCACCATGGTGATTCGACCGTACGGGTACCGGTTGTGGGAGCGGTTGCAGGCCGAACTCGACGGACGCATCAAGGCCACCGGCCACGAGAACGCGTACTTCCCGCTGCTGATCCCGGAGAGCTATCTGAGCCGCGAGGCCCAGCACGTCGAGGGCTTCTCGCCCGAACTGGCCGTGGTCACCCACGCGGGCGGTAAGGAGCTCGAGGAAGCGCTGGTGGTGCGGCCGACCTCGGAGACCATCATCGGCGAGATGATGGCCAAGTGGATCGACTCGCATCGTGATCTGCCGCTGCTGCTCAATCAGTGGTCGAATGTGGTGCGGTGGGAGTTGCGGCCGCGAATGTTCCTGCGCACCACGGAGTTTCTGTGGCAGGAGGGGCACACCGCGCACGTCGACGCCGCCGACGCGCTGCGCGAGACCGAACTCGCGCTCGGGCTGTATCACGAGGTGGCGCGGGATCTGGCCGCGATGCCGGTGATCCCGGGGGAGAAGACGCCCGGGGAGCGGTTCGCGGGGGCGGTGTCCACCTACACCATCGAGGGGATGATGCGCGACGGCCGCGCCTTGCAGGCGGGGACCTCGCACTACATGGGCACGAACTTCGCGGCGGCGTTCGGCATCCGCTACACCGGCGAGGCGGGCCGGGAAGAGTTGTGCCACACCACATCCTGGGGGATGAGCACGCGGATGATCGGCGGCATCGTGATGACGCACGGCGACGACAAGGGGCTGGTGTTCCCGCCGCGGCTCGCGCCGTATCAGGTGGTGATCGTGCCGATCACGCGCGGCGGCAACACCGAGGTGGAGTCCGCGGCCGACGAGCTCGCGCGGCGGCTGCGGGCGGCCGGGATACGCGTGCACGTGGACGCCCGCCCGCAGCTCACGCCCGGATTCAAATACAACGAGTGGGAGATGCGCGGGGTCCCGATCCGGCTCGAACTCGGCCCGCGCGATCTCGAGGCGGGCACCGCCCTGCTGGTGAAGCGCCTCGGCGACGAGGGCAAGCGGGCGATCGCGCTCGACGCGCTGCCGACCGAGCTGCCCGCGATCCTCGACGAGTTCCAGGAGTTCCTGCTCGCCCGTGCCACCGAATTCCGCGACACCCACACCCGCACCGTCGACGATTGGGACGCCTTCGCCGAGGCGGTCGGCACCGGCTGGGCACTCGCCCTGCACTGCGGGACCCCCGCCTGCGAGGACGACATCAAGGCCCGCACCGCCGCGACGCCGAGATGCATTCCGCTGGAAGCGGATTCGGCGACGGGGCCGTGTGTGCGCTGCGGCGCTCCCGCGGCGTACGGCAAGCGCGTGATCTTCGGGCGGGCCTACTGACTCGCCGTGCCCCGGTCCGACGACCGGGGCACGAGAGTTGGTGTCCTACTCTCCAACCCGGCCCGGATGGGGGGTGGGCCGAGATTGGAGAGAGAGGGGATGGTGGATCAGGACGGGGTCAGAAGCTGTGTTCGGGCCCCGGGAACGTCCCCCGGCGCACCTCGTCGGCGTAAGCCGCTGCGGCGGAGCGCAATTGGTCGCCGAGTTGGGTGAAGTGCTTGACGAAGCGGGCGGTTTTGCCGCTGGTGTAGGCGGCCATGTCCTGCCAGACCAGGACCTGGGCGTCGCAGTCCGCGCCGGCGCCGATGCCGACGGTGGGGATGGTCAGCTTGCGGGTGACCTGGGCGGCCAGTTCGGCGGGGACCATCTCCATGACGACGGCGAACGCGCCCGCCTCCTGGACGGCCAGGGCGTCGGCGATGAGTTGCTCCGCGCTGTCGCCGCGGCCCTGCACCCGGAAACCGCCGAGGGTGTTGACCGACTGGGGGGTGAAGCCGATGTGTCCCATCACCGGAATGCCCGCCGCGGTCAGGGTGGCGATCTGATCGGAAACCCGTTCTCCCCCTTCGAGTTTGACAGCCTGCGCGCCGCCCTCCTTCATCAGCCGCACCGCCGCGTCGAAGGCCCGCTGCGCGGAGATCTCGTAGCTGCCGAACGGCAGATCGGCCACCACCAGCGCGTGCGGGGCGCCGCGCACGACGCCGCGGACGAGCGGGATGAGTTCGTCGAGCGAGATCGGCACGGTCGTGTCGTAGCCGTAGACCACGTTGGCCGCCGAGTCGCCGACCAGCAGCACCGGGATCCCGGCCTCCTCGAACAGCTTGGCCGTGGAGTAGTCGTAGGCGGTGAGCATGGCCCATTTGTCGCCCGCGGCCTTCATCTGCCGCAGGTGCTGCACTCGCATCTTCTTCCGGGCGGGAGAAGTCTTCGGTGCGCCACCGTAGGCAGGGGTTTCCTGTTCGGACATCATCGTCCCTTTCGTTGTCTCCTCGAGGCCCGATACGGGTCCCCGGGTTGATGTGACCCATCCAGTTTGCCACCGGGCCGCGGGCCGATCGAAGGCGTGCCGACCATGCAATTGGTCACAGGAACCGGGATGGCAGGATCGCTGGCATGCCGTTGTTGCGCTCCGGCCGGGTGGCCGTCCTGGTGTTCCTGACGTGCCTGGCCGCGGCCTGCACCGTGTCCGGTAAGGAGGAGCCCGCGCCCGCGTCGCCCGGCGCGCCGACGCCCGCCGCGCTGGACCGCTACTACCACCAGACGCCGCGGTGGGAGGGCTGCGAGAGCTACGTCGACGATCCGCAGATCCGGCTGCCGCGCGGCATCGAATGCACCCGCGTCACGGTCCCGGTCGACTACGACAAACCCGACGGCAGCACCGCCCAGATCGCGCTGTCCCGAATCAAGGCCAGCGGCGACCGGATCGGCTCGGTGCTGTTCAATCCGGGCGGGCCGGGCGTGAGCGGGCTGCCGATGGCGACCCAGGGCGGCGGCACCCCGCTGGCCGAGCGGTTCGACCGGGTCGGTTTCGATCCGCGCGGCGTGGGCGCGTCCACCCCGGCCATCACCTGCCTGACGGCCAAGGAGTGGGACGACCAGCGCGCCGAACCGCCCAAGGACTACTCGCCCGCGGGCATCGCGGCCAGCGAGCAGGAGAACAAGGAGTTCGCCGCGCATTGCAGCGAGCGGACGGGCAACGAGTTCCTCGCCCACGTCGGCACGCGGGACGTGGTGCAGGACATGGACGTCATCCGGGCGGTGCTCGGGGATCCGAAGCTGACCTACGTCGGCTACTCCTACGGCACCCGGCTGGGTTCGGTCTACGCCGAGAAGTTCCCCGACCGGGTGCGCGCGCTGGTGCTCGACGGCGCGATCGATCCCGAGGAGCAGCCGGTGCGCGAGTCGCTCGAACAGGCCGCGGGCTTCCAGAAGGCGTTCGACGCCTTCGCCGCCGATTGCGCGAAGAACGCCGACTGCCCGCTGGGAACCGATCCGGCGCAAGCGGTTTCGCGGTTCCGGGCGCTGGTGGCGCCGCTGTGGGACCACGCGCTGCCGACCAAGGACGGCCGCCCGCTGACCTACGGCGACGCCGTCATCGGCGTGCAGGACAGCCTCTACTCCGAGGACCGCTGGCAGCTGCTCAGCGCCGGACTCACCGAGATCACCCAGGGCAAGGGCGATGTGCTGCTGGCGCTGGCCGACGACTACGACAGCCGCCGCCCCGACGGCACCTACACCAACTCCCAGGACGCGTTCCTGGCCATCCACTGCGTCGACGATCCCGCGATCAAGGACCGCGCGGTCGCCGATCAGGAGGACGCCGACCTGCGCAAGGTCGCGCCCTTCCTCGACGACGGCCACGCCAGCGGGCACGCGCCGCTGGAACTGTGCGCGTTCTGGCCGGTGCCGACAACCCGTGCGCCGCACAAGGTTTCGGCCCCCGGCCTGCCCAAGACGGTGGTCGTCTCCACGACCCAGGACCCGGCGACCCCGTACCAGGCGGGGGTGAATCTGGCCGCGGATCTCAACGCTGCGTTGATCACCAACCGCGGCACCCGGCACACCGCCTTCCTGTCCGGCGGGGTGCCGTGTGTGGACAACGCGGTCTTCGACTACCTGATCGAGTTGACGGAGCCGCCCGCCGGGCTCACCTGCGGCTAGCCGCGCGCACCGCCGGGGCGAGGGTGTCGGCGCACCACTCCCGGAAGGTGGTCGGCGCGTCGATCGCGTGTTGCGGCGTGCGGACGATATCGCCGTCCATGCGGGCGTCCTTGGCGGTCATCATCTCGACCATGCCGCGGATCACCGCCTCCGACGCGCCGTTCGCCCGCATCCGCTCCTCGAGAGCCGCGACGGGAATTCGCTGGTAGCGCACCGGGATTCCGAGAACGTCCGAGGCGATGGCGGCCATATCGTCGGGGGAGAGGTCCTCGGGGCCGAGGGCGGGGAACTCCCGCTGCCCGGTCCAGGTGGCGTCGAGCAGCAGGCGGGCGGCGATCGCGGCGATATCGCGCACGGCGATCGTGGGGGCCTTGCGCTCCGGGTCGACGATGTCGAAGAACATGCCCTGTTCGGCGATGGCCGGGACCTGCCGCAGCAGGTTGTCCATGAACGAGGGCAGGGCCAGCGCCCGGTACGCGACGCCGGTGCTCATCAGCAGATCGTCCATGGCGAGCGACGCGGTGACGTGCCCGGCCCGGCCGGCGTGCGCGGTGCCGCGGCCGAGGGCCGAAATACTCACCACGCGTTGGATTTTCGCCTCGCGCAGCGCCTCGGCCGCGGGGCGGGTGAAGCCGACGAACGCCTCGTGCAGATCCGGGGCGCGGAAGTCGGGCGGCAGCAGCCAGAACAGGGTGTCGGCGCCGTCGAAGGCGCGGGCGACGACCTCGGCGTCGCCGTGCGAGCCCCGCACGATCTCGACGCGATCGCGCACGTCGGCGGGCAGCCGCGCCGGATCGCGGACGATGACGCGAACGGGCTGGTCACTGGCCAGTACATTGGCGAGGACCTGGCGGCCGATATTTCCGGTGGGAGCGGTGATGACGATCAAGGGATGTCTCCGAGGGAGTGAGTCGGAATGTCCAACAAAGTAAACTCTACCGTACCGTTTACTTTTTGGGGAGTCCCGCGATGAGTCCCGCCGCCGAACCGCAGCGCCGCGGCGCCGAACTGCGCCGCCACATCCTGTTCGCGGCCAAGGACGTCTTCCTCGAGGCGGGCTACGAGCGGGCCTCGATGGACACCGTGGCCGCGCGGGCGGGCACGTCCAAGCGCTCGCTCTACGCCCACTTCGCCAACAAGGACCAATTGTTCGGCGCGGTGCTGGATTTTATCCGGGAGCTGTATCTCACCCGCTTGCAGACCCCCGCCGACTACGCCGAGGATCCGGCCGAGGCGGTGACGCTGTTCTGCGCCCGGTTCCTCCAGACGGTCGTGTGGTCGCCGCAGGTGCGCACCTGCCGGTTGACCATCGCGGTGGCCGAGCGGTTGCCGGAGAGCTCGACGGCGTATTTCCAGGCCATCTTCGGCAGCGGCGCCGAGCGGCTCGCCGCGTATCTCGCCGATCGCTACACTCTGGACTCCGCGGCCGCCGCCGCGCTGGCCGAGGACCTGCTCGCGCGGACCGTGCTGCCCCGGCTGATGCGCACGTTGCTCGGCGTGGAGGAGGTGCTGACCGACGAGCCGGTGCTGGAAGCCCTCCCGGAGCAGGTCGATGTGGCGGCGGTTCGCAGGCTGGTGAACGACGGTTTGGGGAGTCTCGGGTCCGGCGAAACACGCCGGAATGGCGGGGAACCGGCCATGTAACACGGATTTAACGCCACATGCCTACGCTCGCGGCTATGGATCGCCAGAAGGAATTCGTGCTGCGGACGCTCGAGGAGCGGGATATTCGCTTCGTACGGCTGTGGTTCACGGATGTCTTGGGGTATCTCAAGTCGGTCGCGATCGCTCCCGCCGAACTCGAGGGCGCCTTCGAGGAGGGCATCGGCTTCGACGGCTCGGCCATCGAGGGTTTCGCCCGCGTGTCGGAGGCCGACATGGTGGCCAAGCCCGATCCCTCGACATTCCAGGTGCTGCCGTGGTCGACCAGCAAGGGTCACCAGCATTCGGCGCGCATGTTCTGCGATATCGCGATGCCCGACGGGTCGCCGTCGTGGGCCGACCCCCGGCACGTGCTGCGGCGGCAGCTGAACAAGGCCGGTGATCTGGGCTTCAGCTGCTACGTGCACCCGGAGATCGAGTTCTTCCTGGTGAAGTCGGTGCTGGACAACGGCAATCCGCTCCCGGTGGACAAGGGCGGCTTCTTCGATCAGGCCGTCCACGACGAGGCGCCCAACTTCCGCCGCCACGCCATCGACGCGCTCGAGTCGATGGGCATCTCGGTGGAGTTCAGCCATCACGAGGGCGCGCCCGGTCAGCAGGAGATCGACCTGCGCTACGCCGACGCGCTGTCGATGGCCGACAACGTGATGACCTTCCGCTACCTCATCAAGGAGGTGGCGATCGACGAGGGCGTGCGGGCGACGTTCATGCCCAAGCCGTTCGCCCCGCATCCGGGTTCGGCCATGCACACGCACATGAGCCTGTTCGAGGGCGAGCAGAACGCGTTCGCCGACCTCGACGACCCGCTCAACCTCTCCGAGACCGCGCGCGCGTTCATCGCCGGAATCCTGGAGCACGCCAACGAGATCAGCGCGGTCACCAACCAGTGGGTCAACTCCTACAAGCGGCTGGTGCACGGCGGCGAGGCGCCGACCGCGGCGTCCTGGGGACGGTCGAATCGCTCTGCGCTGGTGCGGGTTCCGATGTACACCCCGAACAAGCAGTCCTCGCGCCGGGTCGAGATCCGCAGCCCCGACTCCGCGTGCAACCCCTACCTGACCTTCGCGGTGCTGCTGGCCGCGGGGCTGCGCGGCATCGAGAAGGGCTACACGCTCCCACCCGAGGCCGAGGACGACGTGTGGTCGCTGACCTCGGCCGAGCGGCGGGCCATGGGCTTCCGCGAACTGCCCGGCAGCCTCGACGAGGCGCTCAAGGCGATGGAACGCTCGGAGCTGGTCGCGGAGACGCTGGGCGAGCACGTCTTCGACTTCTTCCTGCGCAACAAGCGCCGCGAGTGGGCGGGCTATCGTGCACAAATCACGCCCTGGGAGCTCCAGGAGTACCTGGATCTCTAGTCGGAGGCACGAACTGAGAACAATATCTCCGATAGCTTCGGGCGTGGTCCCGACGGCGGGTCGCACCCTGTAGTTTGAAGGCATGGTACGGCCACCGACTGCCCGTTCCGCGGTGCCCGGTGCCGGTCGGCTCGGGTTGCTCGAGCCGACGGCAGGCGCTTCGTTGCGAGAACTGGCGTGGGACAACGTCGAGAGTGTTCCGCTGCTGTGGGCGTTGTCGCGTGCGCCGGACGCCGATCTGGCGCTGCTCACGCTGGTCCGGCTGAAGGAACGGCTCAAAAGCGATTGGCCCGCACTGGATTCCGCGTTGCGGACCGAGGTCTCGCTGCGTGGGCGGCTGTTCGCCCTGATCGGCTCCTCGACCGCGTTCGCCGACCATCTGGTCGCCGATCCCACCTGCTGGCAGCTGCTGCGCCGCGACGAGCTGCCGGACCGCGACGAACTGATCGCCGATCTGCTCGCCGCGGTGGAGGCGGCGCCCGAGGAGGGTCCGGCCGCCGGGCCCATGGTGCACCGTGCCCGCATCTCCGGGCCGGACTCGATCTCGTTGCTGCGCAAGCGATATCGCGATCATCTCATGCTGCTGGCCGCGCACGATCTGGCCGCCACCGTGGAGAACGAACCGGTGCTGCGGCATCAGCAGGTGGGTCGGCAGCTCACCGATATGGCCGACGCCGCCCTGACCGCCGCGCTGGCCGTGGCGATCGCGCGGATCTGCCCGGACCGCCCGGCGCCGGTGCGGCTGGCGGTGATCGCGATGGGCAAATGCGGTGCGTGCGAACTGAATTACGTCTCCGACGTGGACGTGGTCTTCGTCGCCGAACCGGCCGACACCGTCGCCACCCGGCTCGCGGCGGAGCTGATGTCGGTGGCGGGCAACGCCTTCTTCGAGGTCGACGCCGCGCTGCGCCCGGAGGGGCGGGCCGGCGCGCTGGTGCGCACGCTGGATTCGCATGTGACGTACTACAAGCGGTGGGCGCGCACGTGGGAGTTCCAGGCGCTGTTGAAGATGCGCCCGGCCACCGGCGATCTCGAGCTGGGCGAGCAGTACCGCGACGCGCTCATGCCGATGGTGTGGAGCGCCTCGGAGCGACCCGACTTCGTCACCGATGTGCAGGCCATGCGGCGGCGGGTGGAGGATCTGGTGCCCGCCGATCTGCGCGAGCGCGAGCTCAAGCTCGGGCACGGGAGCCTGCGCGACGTCGAATTCGCCGTTCAGCTGCTGCAATTGGTGCACGGCAAGGCCGACGAGTCGCTGCACGTCCAGGGCACGGTGGAGGCGCTGACCGCGCTGGCCGACCGCGGCTATGTCGGTCGCGACGACGCCGCCAACCTCACCGCCTCCTACGAATTCCTGCGGCTGCTCGAACACCGCCTGCAGTTGCAGCGGCTCAAGCGCACCCACACCCTGCCCGCCCCCGACGACGAGGAGGGGATGCGCTGGCTGGCCCGCGCCGCGCACATGCGGCCCGACGGGCGGCAGGACGCGGTGGGCGTGCTGCGCAGCGAGATCAAGCGCAACACCATGCGGGTGCGCCGCCTGCACGCCAAGCTGTTCTACCGGCCGCTGCTGGAATCGGTGGCCCGGCTCGACGCCGACGCGCTGCGGCTGAGTCCGCAGGCCGCCGTGCGGCAGCTGGCCGCGCTCGGGTACGCCGCGCCGGAGAACGCGCTCGGCCACCTCAAGGCGCTCACCAACGAGGTCGGCCGCAAGGGCCGCATCCAGGCGCTGCTGCTGCCCACGCTGCTCGAATGGCTCGGCGACACACCGAATCCCGACGCCGGGCTGCTCGCGTACCGGCGGGTCTCCGAGGGGCTCGACGACCAGATCTGGTTCCTGCGCGAACTGCGCGACGAGGGCGCTATCGCGCAGCGGCTGATGATCGTGCTGGGCTGCTCGGCCTATCTGCCCGATCTGCTGATCAACGCGCCCGAGACCATTCGCATGTTCGCCGACGGGCCGGACGGTCCGCTGCTGCTGTCGACCCGCCCCGATCAGGTGAGCGAGGGCATCCTCGCCGGGACCGCCCGCTACAACGAACCGCGCCGGGCGATCGCGACCGCGCGCTCGCTGCGTCGCCACGAACTGGCCCGGGTCGCCTCGGCCGACGTGCTCGGGATGCTCGAGGTGCCGCAGGTCTGCAAGGCGCTGTCGTCGGTGTGGGTGGCGGTGCTCGAGTCCGCGCTCCAGGCCGTCATCCGGGCGAGCGAGGCCGAATTGGGCGGTCCCGCACCGGCTTCGCTCGCGGTGATCGGGATGGGTCGGCTCGGCGGCATGGAACTCGGCTACGGCTCCGACGCCGACGTGCTGTTCGTGTGCGATCCGCGGCCCGGCGAGGACGAGACCATCGCGGTGAAGTGGGCCATCGGCGTCGCCGAACAGGTGCAGCGGCTGCTCGGCGCGCCGAGCACCGATCCGCCGTTGCAGGTCGACGCGGGCCTGCGCCCGGAGGGCCGCAACGGGGCGCTGGTCCGCACGCTGGCCGCCTACGACGCCTATTACCGGCAATGGGCGCAGCCGTGGGAGGTGCAGGCGCTGCTGCGCGCCCATCAGGTCGCGGGCGATCAGGAACTGGGCGTGCGGTTCCTGCGCATGATCGACGCCGTGCGCTACCCCGAGGGCGGCGTGTCGGCCGACGCGGTGCGCGAGATCCGGCGCATCAAGGCGCGGGTGGACTCCGAACGGCTGCCGCGCGGGGCCAATCCGGCCACCCATACCAAACTCGGGCGCGGCGGCCTGGCCGATATCGAGTGGACCGTGCAGCTCATGCAGCTGCGGCACGCGCACGAGGTGCGCGCCCTGCACAACACCTCCACGCTGGAAACCCTCGACGCCATCGAGCGCGCCGACCTGCTCGACCCGGCCGATGTGGCGCTGCTGCGCGACGCCTGGCTCACCGCGACCCGCGCCCGCAACGCGCTGGTGCTGGTCCGGGGCAAACCGACCGATCAGCTGCCCGGCCCGGGGCGGCTGCTGACGGCCGTCGCGCGGGTGGCAGGGTGGCCGCGCGACGACGGCAGCGAGTTCCTGGATCACTACATGCGGGTCACACGACGGGCGAAAACGGTCGTCGAGCGCGTTTTCGGCGGATAATCCGGTTGCGGGGAACAGCCGCGAGACGATATCGGTTGGAAGTGAATTGGGAGCGCGCACCGCGCCGCCGAGGGGTGGTCCTCACCCGGGGCCTGCGTTCCGCATAGTGTGTCGTTGGTAGGACCATCGGGAGGACGACCATGGCGGACACCAACTCTGCCCTGACGGGTTACCGCACCTACAGGGACGCGGCGCTCACGCCGACGCGTGCGGTGCGGGTGCCGTTGATCACGGTGTTGTTGCTCGTGGGCGTGGTGCTGCTGTACGCCGCCGACCGGGCCGCGCAGGACGGGGTGAACCGCGGCTGGTTCGTGGCGGTGTCGATCTCCGGGCTGGGCGTCGCGCGCGGGCTGCATCTGCGGCGGCCGATCACGTTGCCGCACTTCACCAGTGCCGTCATCATCCTCGGGGTCTCCAATATCGCCTATCGCGGCGACCATCACGTCGTCGGATTCGTGTGCCTGGCCTCCACCGGTTTCGTGCTCATGCTGCCGCAGGCCTCGCGCCCGCAGCCCGATCAGCGGTGCCGGATCGCGGCCCTGGTCGACCGCACGGTGGCCGATCCGCTGGCGCCGTTCGCGCTGCACTCGGCCAAGTCCTACTTCTTCAACGCCGCCGCGACCGCGGCCATCGGCTACCGTACCCGGTTCGGCATCGCGGTCGTCGCGGGCGATCCGGTGGGCGATCGGGCCGAGTTCGCGGGGCTGATCCGGGAGTTCTCCGAGTTCGCGGGCACGCAGGGCTGGCGCATCGCGATCCTCGGCGCGAGCCCCGAGCTGAGCGAGCTGTGGCGCACGCGTGCCACCGATCACCATGGGCTGCACGCCATTCCGATCGGGCGCGACGTGGTGGTCCGGGTCGGCGAGTTCGACATGGTCGGGCGCAAGTTCCGCAATCTGCGCCAGGCGGTGAGCCGCACCCGCAACTTCGGGGTCAGCACCGAGATCCGCTACGAGCGCGAGCTGGAACCGGCGTTGCGCGACACGCTGTTCGACATCGTCGACGAGTGGGGCTCGGGGCGGCAGACCCGCGGGTTCTCGATGATCCTGGATCATCTTCTGGACGGCCGTAATCCGGGGATGCTGGTGGTGCTCGCCCGCGACGCCGAGGGGCGGGTGGTGGGTTTCCAGCGTTACGGGTCGTCCAATCACGGGGCCGAGCTGAGCCTGGACGTGCCGTGGCGGCGCAAGGACGCCCCCAATGGGCTGGACGAGCGGATGATCGTGGATCTGGTCGACTACGGCCGCGACAAGGGTGTGGAGCGAATCTCGTTGGCGTTCGCGGCGTTTCCCGAGCTGTACGCCGAGAAGGACCGCTCGCGCACCCGGCAGGGCCTGTACGTGCTGGCCCGCACGCTCGATCCGATGATCCGGCTGGAGTCGCTGTATCGGTTCCTGCGCAAGTTCAACTCCTTCGGCGATCAGCGGTTCGTGCTGATCCGCTGGCGGGAGCTGGTGTTCACGGCGGCGGCCCTGCTCACCCTCGAGTTCGTGCCGCACCGCAAACAGGTCTGAGGCGCGACGGGCGGCCGGTGAGCCGCCACAGCAGGGGCGAGACGACCAGCGGCAGGCCGATCTCGAACACGATCATGGCCGTGAAGAAGGCATTGGGCATGCCGACGTAGGCCACGGTCAGCAGGCGGACCAGGCCACCGGCGAAGAAGATCAGCATGAGCAGGTGGATCGCCCCGGCGTGCCGGTCGAGGTCGCGCGCGGCCCACACGCAGGCGATCCCGTAGGCGAGGAACACCACCATCGTCATCCGGATATCGCCGTCGAGGCTCGGATTCGGGGTGTTCGCGCCGGGGATCGTGCTGGGGCCGATGAAGATGTGCGCCAAGGCTATTGCGGCACAACCGATTCCGAAGACGATCAGGGTCCAGTGCAGGACCTGGCGCATGGCGGGCTCCCTTCGGGCGACTACTAGTTGACGCGTGTCTACTACGCGGACGAGCGTACGGCCGGTAGTAGACACGCGTCAACTATGCTTCCCGGTATGCCGACCCGTCGCCGTCTTTCGCCGGAGCAGCGCCGCGCCGAACTGCTCGACGTGGGCGCGCGCATGTTCGCCGAGCGGCCCTACGACGAGGTCCAGATGGACGGCGTCGCCGACCGGGCGGGTGTGTCGCGGGCCCTGCTGTATCGGCATTTCCCCACCAAGAGAGCGCTTTTCGCGGCCATCTACCAGCGCGCGGCCGACGCCCTGGTGGCCCTGGTCGATCTCGACACCGGCCGCCCGCTCACCGAACAGGTCGCGGCCGGTCTCGACGCGCACTTCGACTACTTCGCCGCCCATCGCAATACGGTGCTCGCGGCCAATCGTGAGCTGGCGGGCGATCCGGTGGTGCAGGCGATCATCACCGGGGAACTCGCCTCGTTGCGGGAGCGGATGCTCGACACCACCGGGCTGGACGGGCCCGGGCGGGAGGCGGTGGGGAGCGTTCTGATGGCCTGGTTGCGATTCGTGCACACGCTGTCGCTGGAGTGGCTCGAGCGCGGGACGTTGAGCCGAGATCAGTTGCGGGACAGCTGCATCGGGGCGTTGGCGGGGGCGTTGGGAGCCTGAGGGTCGGCGGGGCCGAACCAGGTGGTGAGGGCCGCGATGAGGTCGGTGGTGTCGGCCCAGGCGACATGGCCGTCGGGGCGGACGAGGATCGCGGGCGGGAGGTCGATCGGGCCGGTGCCGGGGAGGGTCGGGCGGTCGCCGTCGTAGCGGGCGGACACGATGTCGACGCGGTCGTGCCAGCCGCGGGTGGCCGCGGCGAGATCGGCGGGGTGGCCGAGGTCGAGCAGCAGTGGGCGGGCGGGGTGCAGCAGGGTGAACAGGCGGGTGTCGCCCGCGGCGGTGCTCAGATCGAGGTCGGGGACGCGGCGGCCGAGCAGGGGGTGGGTGTCGCCGAGGTCGTAGCGGATGTCGAGGGCGGCGATCATGCCCGCGAGGCGGGCATTGACGTCGGTGAGAGTCAGCAGGTCGGTGAGGGTTTCGCGCAGCGCGTCGGTGTGGGTGTCCGGGCGGCCGAGCGCGGACTGGGCGCGGGTGTTGTGCAGGACGCGGGCGGCGACGGGATGGCGTTCGTCGTGATAGGTGTCGAGCAGGGCCTCGGGGGCGCGGCCGGTGGCGACGGCGGCGAGTTTCCAGCCGAGGTTCACCGCGTCCTGCGCGCCGAGGTTCAGGCCCTGGCCGCCCGCCGGGAAGTGGATGTGCGCGGCGTCGCCCGCGAGCAGCACGCGGCCCGCGCGATAGCGGTCGGCCTGGCGGGCCGCGTCGCCGAAGCGGGAGACCCAGCGCGGGCGGTGCAGGCCGAAATCCGTTCCGGCGATGCGGATCATGGCCCGGCGCAGATCCTCGACGCCGACGGGCGCGTCGCGGTCCATCGGCCGGTCGTATTCGGTCGTGATGAGCCGATACCAGCCTGGTTCGAAGCCGATGACGGAGAAATTGCCGTGCTCGCGGCGCTCCTGGAAGACGGATTCGGCTGGGGGACAGGCGAGTTCGACATCGCCGAGGATGCAGGTCAGGGTGGCGTCGGTGCCGGGGAAGCCGATACCCGCCAGCTTGCGGACCGCGCTGCGGCCGCCGTCACAGCCGACGATGTAATCGACTGTGCGGCTGTGGATTCCGTCCGGGCCGCGCAGTGTCACGGTGACCTCGCCGGGGTGCTGCTCGATGCCGGTCACCTCCGTCGACCAGCGCACCCGCGTGCCGAGTTCGGCCGCGCGCTCCTCGAGCAGCCGCTCCACCCGGTGTTGCAGCAGGACCAGCGAATACGGGTACCGGGTCGGCAGCTCGGCGAAATCCAGTGCGAGACCGGAGAAGTGGCCGATCTGCCGGATCTGCCCCGCGGCCAGGAAGCGGTCGAGCAGGCCGCGTTGGTCGAGCACCTCCATGGTGCGCGGGTGCAGGCCGCCCGCGCGGGACTCGCCGGAGCGCCGCTCCAGCCGGTCCACGAGCACGACTTCGATTCCGGCCGTTTGCAATTCGCAGGCCAGCAGGAGACCCGTCGGACCCGCACCGGCGATGAGCACGGTCGCCATGGCGACCACCTCCTTAACAACGTTAAATAGAACGCTGTTAAGGATGCATTGAACGCTGTTAAGCTGTCAAGCGTGCCGAAGTCGAAGAACGCCCCGCCCGTCAAGCTCACCGTGGACCTCATCGCGCGCACCGCGTTGGAGTTGCTCAACGAGGTGGGGCTGGACGGGCTGACCATGCGGCAGTTGGCCGCGCGGCTGAATGTGCAAGCGCCCGCGCTGTATTGGCACGTCAAGAACAAGCAGGAGCTGCTCGACGCGATGGCCACGATCATGTACGTCGACACCGTCGCGGATATCGAGGCGCCCCGGCGGGGGGAGAGCTGGCAGGAGTGGGCGGCGGGGTGGGCGCGGCGGCTGCGGCGCACGCTGTTGCGGTATCGGGACGGGGCGCGGGTGTTCGCGGGGACGGCGGCGAGCGATCCGGTGGTGTTCCGGACCGTGGAGCTGACGCTGCGGACCCTGTGCGACGCCGGGTTCTCGCTGCGGGACGCGGCGCGCGGATTTCCGGCGGTGTTGCACTACACGGTCGGCTTCACCATCGAGGAGCAGGCGCGGTCGGGGCTGGCGTACGACGCGGACAATCCGTATCGGCGGATGGGGGAGGTGGTCGACCCCGAGCGGTTTCCGCTGACGGCGGCGGCGCTGGGGGATCTGTTCGATCCGGATACCGACGCCGGATTCGACGACGGGCTGCGGGTGGTGCTGGCGGGGTTGCGCGTGTTCGGTGCGCGGGAATAGCGTCCGATCAGGGTTGTCCGGAAAGCGGTCGTTGCTTCGACGTATCCGTGAACGGCGCCGACGGGGCGCCGGGCGAGAGGAGTGGACGTGAAGTACATGATCCTGAGTTACGGTTCGCAGCGGGACTACGACGGGATGGGCGGGGCGGGCGAATCGCCTTGGACGCCCGAGGATTTCGCGCGGTTGGCGGAGTTCATGACGGCGTTCAACAAGGAGTTGGAGGAGTCCGGCGAACTCGTGGAGACGCGGGGGCTGGCCGCGCCGGTGCACACGCGGCGGGTCGGCAATCGGGACGGGCAGGCGTTCGTGACCGACGGGCCCTATGCCGAGACCGAGGAGGTACTGGCCGGGTACTGGATCGTGGAGTGCGCGAGCTTCGATCGGGCCGTCGAGATCGCGGGGCGGTTGCAGAACTGTCCGGCTCCGGACGCGGTGTACGCCAACGCCTATGCCGACATCCGGCCGATCGCGGAGTCCGCGGACGAGATGTGACCGGGCGCGGTGAGCTCGAGGACCTGCTGCGCGACCTCGCGCCGCGGGTCCTCGGCGCGCTGGTACGGAGGTACGGGCATTTCGATACGGCCGAGGACGCGGTGCAGGAGGCGCTGCTCGCGGCCGCGACGCGGTGGCCTGCGCAGGGGGTGCCGGACGAGCCGCGGAACTGGTTGATCACCGTCGCCGCGCGGCGGCTGACCGACCTGTTGCGCAACGAGCAGGCCCGGCGGCAGCGGGAGGAGGTCGTCGCGCGCTGGGCGTTGCCGCGCGATCGGCTGGCGGCGCCCGCCGATCGGCCGCCGGACGGGGACGATACGGTGATCCTGCTGTTTCTGTGCTGCCATCCGGCGCTGTCGGCGACCGCGCAGATCGCGCTGACGCTGCGGGCGGTCGGGGGGCTCACGACCGCGGAGGTCGCGCGGGCGTTCCTGACCTCGGAGGCGACCATGACCCGGCGGATCAGCCGGGCCAAGGCCACGATTCGCGACAGCGGCATTCCCTTCGCCGTTCCCGCACCCAAGGAGCGGGCCGCCCGGCTGGCCGCGGTGCGGCACGTGCTCTATCTGATCTTCACCGAGGGCTACGCCGCCACCTCCGGAGCGGAGCTGCATCGGGCCGAATTGTCCACGGCCGCAATCCGTCTCACCAGGTTGCTGCATCGCCTGTTGCCCGACGACGCCGAGACCGCGGGCCTGCTGGCGCTCATGCTCCTCACCGACGCCCGCCGCCCCGCCCGCACCACACCCACCGGCGATCTGATCCCCATGCGCCATCAGGACCGAAGTCTCTGGCGCGCAACGGATATCGCCGAGGGCATCGCCCTGATCACCGCCACCCTCCCGCGCGGCCCCCTCGGCCCCTACCAACTCCAGGCCGCCATCGCCGCCCTCCACGACGAGGCCCCCGACTACGCCAGCACCGACTGGCCCCAGATCACCGCCCTCTACGAACGCCTCCTCACCTTCTCCGACAACCCGGTCGTAGCCCTCAACCACGCCGCATCCGTCGCCATGTCCCACGGCCCCGACCCGGCCCTCCACCTACTCGACCACATCTCCCCCCGCCTCCCCGACGACCACCGAGTAGACGCCACCCGAGCCCACCTGTTGGAAATGCTAGGCAACCTCCCCCAAGCCCGAACCACCTACCGCACCGCCGCCCAAAAGGCCCGCAGCCTCCCCCAACAGCGCTACCTCAACGCCCAGGCGGACCGGTTGGAGTAACCCCTCGCTTCGCTCGGGGACAGGGGGAGGAGCGCCCAGGGCAGGGGAGGAGCGCCTGGCGCTGGGGAGTGCCTGGGGACAAGGGAGTGCTCGGGGACAGGAGAGCGCCCGGGGACAGGGAGCGCTCGGGGCAAAGGGAGTGCCCGGAAAGAAGCGCCCCGGGACAGAAGGAATGCCTCCCGGGCAGAGGGAGCGCCCCGGGGCAGAGGGAGCGCCCGAGGAGAGGGGGAGTGCCCGGGGATAGGAAGGAGGGGCAGGGGATAGGGAGGAGCTCCAGGGAGTGCTTGGCTCGGAAGGCTTTTCTTCACGGGCCGCGAGTATCCCTTACCTTGTTCCCCGCCCCGAGCGTCAGCGAGGGGCGGGGACTCGTCCGTGGAGTCCCTTAAACCCCCGGCCCGAGAGGTAGCCTCTTGCGCCCGCCTCGAGTGTTGCCCTCGTATCCCCGCCCGGAGCGGCGCTCTCATGTCCCCGAGCAGTGGCCCGTTGTCTCCGCCTCGAGCGGCCTCCTGTTGTCCCCGTCGGTAGCGGTCGCTCTCTTGTTCCCACCTCGAGTGGCCCGCTTTCATGTCCCCACCCCGAGCGGAGCGAGGGGTGGGGTAGCTGGGCTTTCCGGGGTGGGGCTGGCAGGATGCGGTTATGGGTAGTGGTCCGGATGGGGAGCGGCAGCGGTTGCGGGATTTGGCGCGGCTGCGGCGGGTTCGGGATCGGATCGATCGGGAGTATGCGCAGCCGTTGGATGTGGAGGCGTTGGCTCGGGATGCGCACATGTCGGCGGGGCATTTGAGTCGGCAGTTTCGGGCGGCGTATGGGGAGTCGCCGTATTCGTATCTGATGACTCGGCGGATCGAGCGGGCGATGGCGTTGTTGCGGCGGGGGGATTTGACGGTGACCGAGGTGTGTTTCGCGGTGGGGTGCTCGTCGTTGGGGACGTTCAGTACACGGTTCACCGAATTGGTGGGGGTGCCGCCGAGTGTGTATCGGCGGGAGGCGGCGGGGGAGACCGAGGGGATGCCCTCGTGCGTGGCCAAACAGGTCACCAGACCGGTCAGGAATCGAGAAGCGTCGGCTACCGGAACGCAATTAGGTTGAACGCCATGGACATCACCATCAACGCGAGCTTTCTCCCGCACAACGACGCCGAGGCCGCCCTGGCCTTCTACCGCGACACGCTCGGCTTCGAACTCCGCAAGGACGTCGGCTACAACGGCATGCGCTGGCTGACCCTCGGCCCGCCCGCACAACCCGACACCAACGTCGTGCTGTACCCGCCGGAGGCCAATCCGGGACTCACCGACGACGAACGCCGCACGATCACCGAGATGATGGCCAAGGGCACCTTCGGGAGCATCCTGCTGGCAACCAAGGACATCGACGCCACCTTCGAGCGGGTGCAGGCCGGGGACGCCGAGGTGGTCCAGGAACCGACCGACCAGCCCTACGGCGTGCGCGACTGCGCCTTCCGCGACCCCGCGGGAAATATGGTCCGCATGCAGGAACTGAACTGAGAGATGAGCATGACCGAGCCGGATATCCATGTCGCGGACAGCCACGGCCTGATTCGCGTCCTCGGCGCGCGGGAGAACAACCTCAAAGACGTCAGCATCGAGATCCCCAAGCGCCGCCTTACCGTCTTCACCGGCGTATCCGGTTCGGGCAAGAGCTCACTCGTGTTCGACACCATCGCCGCCGAATCCCAGCGGCTGATCAACGAGACCTACAGCGCGTTCGTGCAGGGCTTCATGCCGACCCTCGCGCGGCCCGAGGTCGACGTGCTCGAGGGCCTGACCACCGCGATCATCGTCGATCAGCAGCGCATGGGCGCCGACCCGCGCTCCACGGTCGGCACCGCCACCGACGCGAACGCCATGCTGCGCATCCTGTTCAGCCGCCTCGGCACCCCGCACATCGGCTCGCCGAAGGCGTTCTCGTTCAACGTCGCCTCGATCAGCGGCGCGGGCGCGGTCACGGTCGAACGCAACGGTCAGGCCGTCAAGGAACGTCGCAGCTTCAGCATCACCGGCGGCATGTGCCCGCGCTGCGAGGGTCGCGGTTCGGTCAACGACATCGACCTCACCCAGCTCTACGACGACAGCAAATCGCTCAACGAGGGCGCGCTCACCATTCCGGGCTACAGCATGGACGGCTGGTACGGCCGGATCTTCAGCGGCTGCGGCTTCTTCGACCCGGACAAGCCGATCCGCAAGTTCACCAAGCGCGAACTGAACGACCTGCTCTACAAGGAACCGACCAAGATCAAGGTCGAGGGCATCAACCTCACCTACGAGGGCCTGATCCCGCGCATCCGAAAGTCCATGCTGTCCAAGGACATCGACGCCTTGCAGCCGCACATCCGCGCGTTCGTCGAGCGGGCGGTCACCTTCCAGATCTGCCCCGACTGCGACGGCACCCGGCTGAGCGAGCTCGCGCGCTCGTCGAAGATCGCGGGCGTCAGCATCGCCGACGCGTGCGATATGCAGATCAGCGATCTGGCCGAATGGGTGGGCAAGCTGCGCGAACCGTCGGTCGCGCCGCTGCTGGCCTCGCTGCGGCACACCCTCGACTCGTTCGTCGAGATCGGGCTGGGCTATCTGTCGCTGGCGCGCCCGGCGGGCACGCTGTCGGGCGGTGAGGCGCAGCGCGTCAAGATGATTCGCCATCTCGGCTCGTCGCTCACCGACGTCACCTACGTGTTCGACGAGCCCACCGCGGGCCTGCATCCGCACGACATCCAGCGCATGAACGACCTGCTGCTGCGCCTGCGCGACAAGGGCAATACCGTGCTGGTGGTCGAGCACAAGCCGGAGGTCATCGCGATCGCCGATCACGTCGTGGACCTGGGACCGGGCGCGGGCACCGCGGGCGGCAGCGTGTGTTTCGAGGGCGGCTTCGAGCAGTTGCGCGCCAGCGACACCGTCACCGGTCGGCATATCGACGACCGGGCGGCGCTGAAGACCTCGGTGCGAAAGTCCAACGGCGCGTTGGAGATTCGCGGGGCCTCGGACAACAACCTGCAGAACGTGGACGTCGACGTCCCGCTGGGTGTGCTGTGCGTGGTCACCGGTGTCGCGGGGTCGGGCAAGAGTTCGCTCATCCACGGGTCGCTCGGCGACGCCGAGGGGGTGGTGTCGGTGGACCAGACGCCGATCCGCGGGTCGCGGCGCAGCAATCCCGCCACCTACACCGGGTTGTTCGAGCCGATCCGCAAGGCGTTCGCCAAGGCCAACGGCGTCAAGCCCGCGCTGTTCAGCCCGAATTCCGAAGGCGCGTGCCCGAATTGCAACGGCGCGGGCGTGATCTACACCGATCTGGCCGTCATGGCCGGGGTCGCGACGACGTGCGAGGAGTGCGAGGGCAAGCGGTTCCAGGCGTCGGTGCTCGAATACCACCTCGGCGGGCGCGATATCAGCGAGGTGCTCGCGATGCCGGTGGGCGAGGCGCGGACGTTCTTCGCCGAGGGCGAGGCCCGCACGCCGGCCGCGCAGAAGATCCTCGACCGCCTCGCCGACGTCGGGCTCGGCTATCTCACCCTCGGGCAGCCGCTGACCACGCTGTCCGGCGGCGAGCGGCAGCGGCTGAAGCTGGCCACGCACATGGGCGACAAGGGCGGGGTCTACGTGCTCGACGAGCCGACCACCGGTCTGCACCTCGCCGACGTCGAACAGCTGCTCGGTCTGCTGGACCGGCTCGTGGATTCGGGCAAGTCGGTCATCGTGATCGAGCATCACCAGGCGGTCATGGCGCACGCGGACTGGATCATCGACCTCGGTCCCGGCGCGGGGCACGACGGCGGGCGGATCGTGTTCGAGGGGACACCGGCGGATCTGGTAGCCGCGCGGTCGACGCTCACGGGAGAGCATCTCGCCGCGTACGTGGGTGCGTGAGCGCCGCATTCGCCGCGCGGTCGATGCGTGCGTGATGACCTGGGGCATGAGGCGATGACCACCGTCCATGTGATCGAAAACCGTGGTTCACCGGGGCTGCGCAGGATGGACCCATGATGGGTTGGGTCGACGGCGAGGTGGTCGGGGGCGCGCTCGCCTTGCTGTCCGCGCTGCTGTTCGCGGTGGCGGCGGCGTTTCAGCAGAACAGTGCCCGGCGGGCGGCGCTGGCGGACCCCCGGGACGGGCGCGCGATCGCGGTGATCGGCATCGCGCGGGTGTTGCTGACGAATCGGCGCTGGCTGCTCGGGCAGGGCGCGAGCGCGACCGGATTCCTGTTGCACGCGGCCGCTTTACGCTACGCGGCCCTGTCGATGGTGCAGGCGCTGTTGGTGGTGCAGTTGCTGTTCGCGCTGCCGCTGGCGGCCGGGCGGCGTCGGCGGCGCTTGTTGCGCCGGGACTGGGCGGGCACGGTCGCGGTCTGCTGCGGGCTGGTGGTACTGATCGCGCACGGGGTTCCGCACGGTCCGGTACTGACCGACCGCCTGCCCATCGCGGCGATCGCCATCCCGGTGGCGGTGCTGTCGCTGGTGACGGTCGCCCAGACCATCCGATCCCCGCAGTCCCGCTCGGCCCTGCTCGCGGTCGCCTCCGGCTGCTGTGTGTCCTCGACCGCGGTGCTGGTCTCGATTTCCGCTGCGGCACTACCGAATTTGAGCTGGGCGCTGGTCGGGGTGCCGATCTCGACCACGGTCGGGGCGGTCCTCACCCAGGAGGCGTTCGCCCGAGGTTCGCTGCCCACCGCCCTCACCACCATGACCATCACCGACCCGATCCTGAGCTATGTCGCCGGTCTGACACTGTTCGACACCCCGGCGCACATCTACCCGCTGCCCCTGGCGGCAGCGGGCGCGCTCATCATCGGCGGCATCGCGCTGCTGGCGAATTCGCCTACCCTGCACGACGAGCGGGAGTTACCGGCGACATTGGTGCCGGTGGAGGTCGGTGCGGGTGTGGGCGTGGGCCAGGTCGATTCGGGCGTGGATCAGGTTGGTGGCGGGAGCGTGGGTTCGGTCCGCGCGGGTGTGGGCCAGGTTGGCGGCGAGGCCGTGGGTTCGGTCGGCGTTGGTGTGGGCCAGGTTGGCGGCGCGGGTGCGGATTAGGTCGGCACCGGTGTAGGTCCGGGTGGGGTTCGATTGGGGCGGGCGTGGGTCAGGTTGGCGGCGTGGGTGTCTGCCGGGTGTGCGTCAGGTTGAGTTTCGAGCGCGGGGGAGGTTGGTGCGGGTGTAGGCCGGATTGGCGGTGTGGGTTCCTGGTCAGGCCGAGCGGGCGGCTGGTTCGAAAATGGCGTAGAGGGAGAGTAATTCGGCCACGGTGGCGGACCAGGGGAAGCGTTCGGCGGTGCGGCGGGCGGCGGTGCGGCGGGCGTATTCGGGGATGGCCAGCAGGGTGGTGACTCCTGCGGCGAGACCTGTTGCGGTGCCGTCGCATTCGACGCCGGAACCGGGGGCGCCCAGTAGTTCCCGGGCCGCGCCCGCGCGGGGGACCACGACCGGGGTGCCGCAGGCCAGGGCCTCGAGCACGGCCAGGCCGAAGGTCTCGGCGGGGGACGGGCAGACGGCGATGTCGGCCGCGGCGACCATGCGGGCGACGGTGCCGCGTTCGGAGACGTGGCCCATGAAGGTCACCGGCAGCCCGGATGCCCGCTCCCGCAAGCGATCTCGCAGCGGGCCGTCGCCGATCACGGTCAGCTCGGCATCGATGCCCGCCTCGCGCAGCAGCCGTAGTGCCTCGATCGCCCGGCCGGGTCGCTTCTCCCGGGAGAGGCGGCTGACCAGGACCAGACCCACCACGCCGCGAGTTTCGATGCGGGACAGGGCGAAATCGTGCTGGGCGTCCACGAGTCGGAGCACCGCGCCCCCGGACGCCGCGTCTCCGGTACCGAGACCGTGCGAGACCCGTAGCGGGTGAGCCCTTTCCGCGTCGCGGGGATCGCCCGCACCCCGGCCGAGCGCGAAGCGGGACGGTCGGCCGTTCGTTCCCGCGTCCTTCCGCTTGACGCGCGCGTAGAGCGGGCGGTCGAGGTCCGTTCCCGTGTCGCGCGTGTCGTACGGCGAGTGGTCGGGGTCCGTTCCCCCTTCGCCTCGCTTCCTGCGCGCCGCCTTGGGCGATCGGTCGAGGTCCGACCCGGCTTCGCGTTGCGTGTCGCGCGGGTCGTAGGGCGCCCGGTCGGGGTCCGATCCGGCTTCGCGTCGCGTGTCGCGCGGGCCGTAGGGCGGCCGGTCGATGTCCGCGTCGCGGCGCTTGTCGCGCCGGATGTCCGGTCCCGCGTCACGCCACCGCTCGCGCATGGCGTACGGGGGACGGGTGGTGTCGACTCCCGTAGCAAACCGAGGGTCGAGGGGCCGGAAGGTTTCCAGGTCCACGCCCAACGGGATTCGGTGGACGTTGCGGGCGCCGATGCGGGTGAACTCGTCGCGGGCGAAACCCGAGGTGACGATGATGCGGTGGGCGCGGGCCGACAGGCGGCGGTTGGCCAGGTCGGCGGCGGTGGCCAGCGGGAAGCCCGGCGGGACCCGGGAGCGCAGGATGGCATCGATGCGTTCGTGGGAGAACAACACCAACGGCACTCCGGCGCGGCGGGCCCAGGGCGCGAGCCAGCGGACGCTGAGCTTGTCGCTGCACTCGAGCACGTCGGGCCGCAGCTCCTCGAGCAGCGTCCGGGTGCGCCGGGCGGTGAGCACGTGATAGCCCGCGCTGCCGAAACGCGGTCCCCGCAGCGTGATTCGACGCCCGGCCGCGGTGCGCTCGTCGGCGTCGGCGAGGCCGGGCACCACCAGCACCCGATCGTGCCCGGCGGCGACGTAGCCGCGGCCGATCTCGTCGACGCAGGTGCGCAGCCCACCGGAGGCGGGGGTGTAGAAGTTGGCGAGCTGCACGATGCGCATCAGCCGATCACCTCGCGCGGTGCGACGACTCGCGTGCCCGCGCACCCGATCACCTCCGCGTAGGTCATGGGGCGGGCACCCGCGGTGAGGGCGGCGTCGATCGCGCGCAGCGCCGCGTCGCGCAGCCCGGGTCGGCGCAGATCGTCGGGATGCAGCGCGATGCGGACGAAGCCGCGGCGCAGCGCGGTGCGGCGGGCCAGCGTGCGCATCAGCCAGGCCGCGGTCTGTTCGCCGAAACCGCCGGGACGCTGGGACAGCGCGAATCCGCGATGGCGACGGCCGGTGCGCAGATCGAGCACCCCGAAGTGATCGGTGGTGTGCGAGAACCCGGCGCGGCACAGCAGCCGCAGCGCGGCGGGCGAGGCCAGCCACCCCGGCGGCGTGAAACCCGTTGTGGCCAAACCCATCCGGTCCATCACCGCGATCGCCGGGCGCAGCCGGGCGTCGGCCGCCGCGTAGTCGAGCGCGGCGAATTCGGCCGCGCCCCGCGCCACCAGCGCGGCCACGGCGCGGCGTAACAGCGAACCGCCGGCGGGGGCGCGATGGTCCCAGCCGTGCAACATGATCTCGTCGCCGTGGGCGCGGCGCTCGCGTAGGAACATCCCGTAATCGGGCGCCTCCGACAGCCGGGCCCCGCGCCACGGACCGGGTATCACCAGCAGCGACACCGGGATTCCGAACGCGTCGGCGTCGGCGCACCAGCGCGCGGTCTCGGCCTCGCTGGCCGGAGCGACATCGTGGATACTCACCACCAGACGTGCGGACACGCGCGCACGCTAGCAGCGCCCGGTTGCCATCAGTTGAACGATCGGGGCGTGGCGAGGCAATGTTCGTCGAGCCAGGCGACCAGATCGTCGAGCACGGTGCCGCGTTCGGGTTCGTTGAACAGTTCGTGATAGAGGCCCGGGTAGCGGCGCACGGTGAGATCGCTTGCGGCGGCGTTCCGTTCGATGAGATCGGTGCTGACCGGATTCGCGATCCGGTCGGCGGTGCCGTGCATGGCCAGGGTGGGCACGGTGAGCCGGTCCAGCCGTTTGCCGACCGCGTCGCCGGTCTCCAGGATCTCGGCGGCGGTCCGGGCGGGCAGCCGTCCGCGATAGACCAGCGGATCCTCGTCGTAGGCCCGGACCACCTCCGGATCGCGGCTGATCCACGTCGAATCCACCCGCACCGCACCGAGATTCGGCGCGATCCGGCTCACCAGCGGCGCGACGACCCGTTGTACCGGATTGGAGTCCACGACCAACGGCGGCGCCGACAGCGCGATCCCGGCCACGTCCAGCGGCGCGCGCGTCGCGAGATGCAGCGTGACCAGGCTGCCCATGCTGTGCGCGACGACGAAGCGCGGCACGCCCGGATGCCTGCCCGCCGCGAGGTCGAGCAGCGCGGTCACATTGTCGGCGGCGCCGTCGATGGAATCGATGTTGGCCTTGTCGCCGACCGACCGCCCGTGCCCCACGTGATCCAGCGCGTAGACCGCGTACCCCGCGTCGGCCAGCCGTTCCCCGACATGGACATAGCGCCCCGAATGCTCGGCCACGCCGTGCACCAACGCGATGACGCCCTTGACGTCGCCCTCCGGCACCCACGACTGCCAGAAGATTCGCCCGCCCCGGCCCTCGAACTCACCGGTCTCGCTACGGCTCATATCGCCTCCGTCTGCCTGTTGTCAGGGCCATTGTGCGCTTCGGGGGAGGGTTGTGTCCGGTTTTCGTTCCGGGTCGCGCGTCAGCCCCGTACGCCCGGCGCGCCGACATAGTCGATCAGCTCGACTCCGTTGAGCGCGCGGTCGATCAGGTCGTGGAACCACTCGCTCTCGAAGTCCGCGGTCGACTCGGCGCCCTCGAGGCTCTGGACGTGCAGGCGACCGATCTCCTGATTGGCCTCGACGAACGAGCGCATCCGTGTCTCGTACGCGGCGAACCCGGCGCGCGGGTCCCATCCGGCCGCGGCCAGTTCCCCGGCCAGGACGTAGGCGCCGACCAGTGCCAATCCCGTACCCTGCCCGGACATCGGCGACGCGCTGTAGGCCGCGTCCCCGAGCAGGGCGACCCGGCCCTCGGACCAGCGGTCCATCACGACCTGAGCGACCTGGTCGAGGTAGAAGTCCGGCGTATCGTCCAGGTGCGCAAGGATTTTCGGCGTCAGCCAGCCGAGGTCGGCCATCCGCTCGCGTAGCAGGCGCTTCTGGCCCTCGATGTCGCGGTAGTCGACGTCGAATTCGACCGCGGGGAAGGTGAACATGGCCATCGCCCGGGTGGCGTCCTGGATGGGCCGCAGGGCGACCGAGCGGCCGGACTCCTGATAGTCGAGCAGCCAGCGGTCCAGGCCGAATTCGTTGGGCACGCTGTAGAAGGCGAGCACCAGCCCGAGGTGACGCAGGTACTCCTCGCGCGGGCCGAAGACCATCGCGCGCAGCGCGGAATGCAGGCCGTCCGCGCCGATCACCAGATCGAAGCGCCGCCGCTCGCCGCTCGCGAGGATCACGTCGACGCCGTCCGCGTCCTGGGTGAGTTCGGTGATGCGGTTGTCGAAGAGGTATTCGACGTGGTCGCTGGTGGCGTCGTGGAGGACGCGGGCGAGGTCGCCGCGCAGGATCTCGATCTCCGCGATGTATCCGTCGCCGCCGCCGTCCTCGGCACTGAAGGTTTGCAGGACATTGCCCGCGGCGTCGACCGTATGCGCCCCCGCGGTGAGGGTACGGGCGGCGCGAACCGCCTCGTCCAGACCCATCCGCTGGATGACCTCCTTGGTGATCCCGCGCGCGTCGACGGCCTGGCCACCGGGACGCAGTTCGGGGGCACGCTCGACGATCGTCACCTCGGCTCCGAAGCGGTGCAGCCAGTGCGCCAGCGCGGGACCCGCGATACTCGCGCCCGCGATCAGGACCTTGGCGCTCATCGGGTCACATGCTCGGTGGTGTGAATTACGTTGTCGTTCAGACTGATTCGGTTGTTGAGCCGGACGTGTCCGTCCGGAATCAAGCTACGCATCCCAGTGCCTTCCTTTGGTATCCCGAGGGTCAGAGTTATGGACGGTGGGAGAGGGCTAAGTTCATCGGTGGGGCAGGGATTGTCCGCTCGGCGCCTACGGAAACCGACCTGATCGGTTGCTGCGCGAACGTTGCTGACTTAGATCTACTATAGTGAGGATCGAAACCTCGGTCAGAGGTCGATCGGCACGTGGACACTCCGAACTGCCGACGGTACCTCATAATGCTGCCTTTCCGATTTGAGGTCGGCTTCCTGCGGCAAACATTGGACGCTTTCAGGATGGGTTCATATTGCACCACAGCAGTCTCACGGGCCTGAGGGTGAAGGCTAAGCGCCAGCTGCAATTGGTCGTGTAGGAACGTCAAGCCCCGTTGTCGGTGGAGATCGGAACTGTGGAGACTCGGCAACGGTAGGAAGTGCAGATACGTCTCGAGAGATGAGAGTAGCGGCACATCTCAGCAAGTGTAATCAACTGTGCAGATTGTGTGTTGTGCTAATGATGCTTGTAGAGCACCTACTCTCCGTGCAAGGCTTACCACCGCATCGGCCGTGACCCTATGGGGAGACGGGCGCATTGTCTCGCTGTTTCGTCTGGTGTTGAGTAGCGCTTCTCTAAAGCGCCGAGTAATTCCGACTTGGAGCAGGCGGGGACTGAAAGCGTGGTTATCAAGCGGCGTTGTCCCGGTAAAGAGGATGGATGGATCACGGCTGGAATTCTGATTGGACCACGTTCTATACGGCTGTGGCTGCTTCGGCGGGAACGATTTTCGCTCTCCTTTTCGTTGCATTGCAGGTTGCTTCTTCCGGCTGGTCCAAGAAACCTCTACGGCAATTCAGCGCAGCTATGACATTGCTTGAGTTGGCCGGGCCACTCTTCATCAGTTTGATCGCTCTCATGCCGGCACACGTCTGGCAGATTGGCCCGGTAGTGGTGGCAATTCTTGGCTACCTGTCCATCTTGGGGTATTTTATTCTCTATTACTACTGCTGTATAACTGCTCGGCCGGAGGTCCGTTGGTACGATCATATGCGAGGTATCATAGGTACGATTTTTCTTTCCCTCGTCTATACGATGATCTTGTTGAGCACTATGCAATCCGACGTGAAGCATGGGCTGTATATGCTGGCCGCAGCGTGTATCTGGCAGGTGATGTCTGGCGTAACTCAATCTTGGCTGCTGATTTCAATTTCTGGAAAGGACTTCCAAATCCGGGAGTAAGCGGATATTTTGAAGGCTCCGTTATTTCATAACTGCACTCGATGGAGGATGTCCACTACGGCTGGAACTTCGCTCCGGCTCAGTGCTCGGTAAATGGAGCAGGCTTCGGCGCTCTGTCTTCGGGTAACTAACCCTAATCCGAAGGAGGGGGCCATCTCGTCATTGCAGGGAGGCGCAGACGTTGTCGAAATTTCAATGTCAATTGACTATTGTACGGAATAGGTGAAAGTTGCCTACGAGGGCGTAGATTGCTCTGATGCCATCGATCGGAGAACTCGCCGCAGTGAAGGACTCATCACCCGGCAGGGCACGCCGACCCGCCTACAGCGCCGTCTCCACGGCCCTCGCGCTGCACAGCGATCACGCCTTGTGTGCGCTCGTGGACGCGGCCGCGCCGATCGGGGTCGGTATCGGCGGGAAGGCGGCGCTGGTGGAGGTCGCGGGGATTCCGGTGTTCGTGAAGCGAGTTCCCCTCACCGATCTGGAACGGCGGGCGGAGCATCTTCGGTCCACGGCGAATCTGTTCGAGATGCCGCTGTTCAGCCATTACGGCGTCGGCCTCATCGGGTCGCCGGGGTTCGGGGCGTGGCGCGAACTCGCTGTGCACATCATGACGACGAACTGGGTGCTCGCGGCCGAATACCAAGGGTTTCCGCTGCTGTACCACTGGCGCGTGCTTCCGGATACGACGCCGTTGCCGGAGGAACTCGCCGGTATCGATCGCGCGGTTGCCTATTGGGACGACAGCCCGCAGATGCGTCGCCGGATCGAGGCGCTCCGGGATTCCTCGGCGAGTATCGCGCTGTTTCTGGAGTACATTCCGAATACCTTGCACGAGTGGCTGAACGGCCAGCTCGAGGCGGGTGACGAGGCCGCCGATCGGGCCTGCCTCATGGTGGAGCGGGAGCTGGCCGCGGGCGTCGGGTTCATGAACGGCCGGGGGCTGCTGCACCTCGACGCGCACTTCGGGAACATCCTCACCGATGGTCGGCGGCTGTACTTCGGTGATTACGGTCTCGCGCTCTTTCGGGGATTCGATCTCACGGCTGAGGAGGCCGCGTTCTTCGACCGGAACCAGAGTTACGACCGTGGTTTCGCCGTCAGTTACCTGGCGAACTGGCTCGTTACCGCGCTGTACGGGCGCCGGGGGGAGGACCGGGAGACGATGGTGCGCGCCTTCGCCGCGGGTGAGTCGCCGGAGGGCCCGCCCGCCGGGGCCGCCTCGGTTCTCCTCCGGCACGCGCCCGTCGCCGCGGCGATGGGCGCGTTCACGCGGGCGTTCCAGCAGGAGAGTCGGCGCACCCCCTATCCGGAGCGGGAGATGCGTCGCCTGCTGGCGCAAGGCCCGCCCCACCTGGATTCGGCCGGGGCGGGCTCTCGCGTCAAACCGTCGTAACCGCAACGGCCGCATCGGTTTCGACGATCCGACGCCGCCGACTCGGGATCAGGAACGTCGGGTGCCGGACGGACCACGCCGCGCCCGTGCAGATGAGTTCCTTGATGCGAGCCGCTTTGCGGCCGACGTCCACCTTGGGGGTCGGCTCGTCCTCCTTGGTCACCTTCTGGACGATGGCGTCGCGGCGGCCGAGGCTGATGCATTGGCTGTTGTAGCCGATGGGGGCGTCGGGGACGGGGCGTCCGGTGAGGCGGGCGGCGAGGGCGTCGGCGCCGAGCCAGGCCATCGGGGTGGCGGTGGCGCAGCCCATGCGCAGGGGCTTGCCGCCGATTCCGATGGCGTGCGCGGCGTCGCCCAGGGCGTAGACGTTCGGGTGCGAGATCGAACGCTGGGTGGCGTCGACGATGATCCGGCCGGTGTCGGAGACGGTGAGCGTGCTGGCGGCCGCGATGGGATGGACCGCGAAACCCGCTGTCCAGACGGTGGTTTCGGCCGGGATCTCCGCTCCCGAACGGGTGATCACGCTCGTGTCGGTGACCCGGACGACGTCGGTGTGCTCGTGGACGGTGATGCTGAGACGCTCGAACGCGTCGCGCAGATGGCGGCGCGCCTTCTCGTCCAGCCAGTCCCCGACGCCGCCGCGCGCGGCGACGGCGACCCGCAGATCCGGGCGCGCCTCGGCGATCTCGGTGGCGATCTCGATACTGGTGAGGCCGCCGCCCACGAGGACTACCGTTGCGCCCGAGGGCATTTCGTTCAGCCGGTCCCGCAGCCGCAGCGCCGCCTGTTTGCTCGCGACGTGATGGGCGTGTTCGACAACGCCGGGCACGCCGAAGTCGGCGACGGTGCTGCCCAGGGCGTAGACGAGCGTGTCGTAGGCGAGGGTTTCCGCGCCGTGCTCGTCGAGCAGGTGAACGGTCCCGCGGTCGGCGTCGACGGCGTCGACGCGGGCGATGCGCACCCGAACGCCGGTGCCCGCGAACATCTTTCGCAACGGCCGGACCGGCAGGTCCTGCCCGGTGGCGAGCTGGTGCAGGCGCACCCGCTCGACGAAGTCGGGATCGCCGTTGACCAGGGTGATCTCGACGTCGTCGCGGTGCAGTCGCTTGGCCAGGCGGCCGGCGGCGGTGGCTCCGGCGTACCCGGCTCCGAGGACGACGATGCGGTGCTTCATGGTGTGCTCCTGTCTCGGGGAGGGTTCGATACCTGAACCGAGCGGCCGCACGAATACTGACAGCCACATGATGTGACGTGCGTCACCACAATGTGGCCAGCGGGTCTCCCGGCTCGTGGATGGTCCATTGCCGGTTGGCGTACGCCAGTTTGTCGGGGTTGGCGTGCGCGTGGACCGCGGCGATGCCGTCGGCGGTCACCTCCAGCACCACGATGCCGACGACGCGATCGGCGGCCGTCACGACCAGCGCGGGCCTGCCGTTGACGATGGCGGCGAAGGGGGTGAGCGCGCGACCGAACGTGTCCCGCTTGGCATCCGACGGTTTGACGGCGAGCCGCACGAACGTCGCGACGCGCTCGGCGCCGACGAGCGGCCGGTTCAGGGTGGGGTAGAAGGCGCCGCCGTCGCCGATGATGCTGGCGTCGTCGGTGAGCAACCGCACCAGCTCATCGGTCCGCCCGCTGACCGCCGCGGCCAGGAACTCCTCGACGATCCGGCGGGCGGCGGCCTCGTCCACCTCGATCCGCGCCCGGGCGCCGGCCAGATGCTGTTTGGCGCGCCGATGGATCTGCTGGCAGTTGGCCTCGCTGATATCGAGCAACTCGGCGATCTCGTGATGCGCGTAGCCGAACGCCGCGCGCAGCACGTACACGACGCGCTCCTTGGCGGTGAGCCGCTCCATGAGCGTGAGCATCGCGATCGATACCGACTCCCGCTGTTCGACGGTGTCGGCCGGGCTCAGCATCGGGGACCCGGCCAGCACCGGCTCCGGAAGCCATTGGCCCACATAGGTTTCCCGGCGGGCGCGGGCCGAGGTGAGCTGGTTGAGGCAGAGATTGGTGAGCACCTTGGTCAGCCACGCCTCGGGTGTCTCGACGGCGTCCCGGTCGGCGAGTTGCCAGCGCAGGTACGTCTCCTGCACCGCGTCCTCGGCGTCGCTCGCCGACCCCAGCAAGCGGTAGGCGATCGCCGACAGGCGACCCCGGAAGCTCTCGAACAGATCGATTTAGGACGTAAGCGACATGTCAGCCATCGTCGGTTATGCGTGGTGGTCGCGTCCATCCGGAGGGGTGTCCGGGAGTGGATATCAGGCCGAGTGTTGGACGAGTCGCCACCTCCGCGCGATCGGGCCGCGTTCGCGGGTCGGGGCGAGCCAGTCGGCAATGTCGTCGATCACCGCCGCGTCGACGTGAGCCGGTTTCTCGTAGTCGGCGGGGGTGGACAGGCCGTCGCCGGGGAAGAACAGGTGGTCGTCGCGGTCGTGGACGCGGATGGTGACGTCGGGGCGTGCGGCCAGCCCGGCTCGCCAGGCCGGGAGGTCGTCGGCGACGGTGACCTGGTAGTCGCGGCCGCCTTGCAGGATCAGGATCGGTCCGTTCAGTGTGCTCGCGGTGGCGACCGGGTCGTAGGCGCGCAGATCCAGCCAGTAGGAGGCGGGCAGACCGAACAGCAGGTCCGCGGCCGGGGTCGTCGGGGACAGATCGGGGCTCTCGGTCGACGCCGCCGCGCGGGCGACGGCGGCGCGGACCTCGGCGGCGTCCTGTTCGGGACGCAGGCGCGCGAGGTAGTCGTACACGCGCAGAGCGGCCCGGGGCATCGGCACGGTGTCACCGGCGAGGATCACCACGCCCGCGATCGACGGTTCGGCCGCCGCGATCCGCGGAGCGGCCTTGCCGCCGCCGCTGTGACCGGCGACGTACACCCGGGCGGGGTCGACGCCGGGCTCCTCGCGCAGCATTCGCACGGCGGCGATCGTGGTCGGCAGATACTCCTCGAGCATGGTGAAGCCGTCGCGGCTGTTCAGTTCGGGGTGCACGAAAGTGACCTTGTCGAAACGCAATACCGCGATGCCGCGACTGGCCAGGCCCCACGCGAGATCCTTGAAGGGCTTGTTCGGTCCGGAGGTGAGGTCGCAGTCCATGGGGCCCGAGGAGACGAGCACCACCGCCGCCCGCGGACCGTGGCCCTTGGGCATGGTGAGAGTGCCTGGCACGGAACACGATTCGGCCTCGAGGGTGACCTCGCGCTCGGTGAATCGGCGGGGGCGCGCGTAATCGGGTGGCGCCCAGAGCGAGTCGCGCGGTGGGGCGAGCTGGAGCCCGTGCAGCAGGCCCGCCGCGTCGACCGACATCCGGACCTCGAGGCCGCCGCGCGTGCCCGTCACCGGAACCCGCACCCGTGTCAACTCGGTGTCGAGCCGTTCGGTCGCCGCCGGGCCGACGGTGTCGATGCCGCCGATCTTGGCGATCTCGGTGGTCCAGGCCAGGCGCGTCGTGTCGGGGGAGACCGCCGCGGCGAGCCGGGGCGCGAACCGCGTCGCGAGTTCGTCGAAGCGTTCGGCCCGCAGCAGGTGCAGGACGTCGGCCGCGACGGTCGCCGGATCGGTGTGTGTCGTCATCTCGGTTCCCCAGGCTCCTCGCGAATGTTCTCAAGTAATGAGAACGGTAGCAGTATATGAGAACATTGGGGAGTGGACGTCACCGAATTGCTGGCTCACCCGGCGCGACTGCGGATCGTGCACGCCCTGCGGGGGGAGCGGTCGCTGACCACCGCCGATCTGTGTGCGGTCCTGCCGGATATGTCGAAGGCGACGGTGTACCGGCATGTCGACGCGTTGGCGAGCGCCGGAATCCTCGAGGTCACGCGGGAGCGGCGGGTGCGCGGCGCGGTCGAGCGGCACTACCGGTTGCGGCCGGAGCGGGCGATGGTGGACGCCGAAACCGCCACGGCGGCAACGATCGAGGACCATCGGCGCGTCTTCGGTACGGCCATGGCGGTGCTCATCGCCGAGTTCAACGCCTATCTGGACCGCGACGACGCCGATCCGGCGCGGGATCTCGTCGGGTATCGGCAGCACGCGCTGTGGCTCAGCCGCGACGAACTGGACGGGTTGGTCGCGGATCTGCGGCGGGCGATCCTGCCACGCCTGGGGAACCGGCCGGGTCCTGGGCGTGCTCGATACTTGTTGAGCCCCATTCATTTTCCGTCGGCGGAGCCCGCCAGCGAGGGGGAGTGACGGCGGCTCGTGGGTTCGGCGGGGCTCGCGGGCCGAATATTCCGCGCTTGTTCGATGTTGTCCGAAGCGTTTGCGGTTTCGGAATCGTGGGAGTTCGCCGAGGGCGGCTGCCTGAGAGGGGTACGGAATGACAGTCGGAAACGTACTGGATCTGTCGGTCGACGAGGTGTTGTCCACTACGCGTTCGGTGCGGAAGCGGCTCGACCTCGAGCGTCCGGTGCCGCGCGAGGTGCTGCTGGAGTGTCTGGAATTGGCGTTGCAGGCGCCGACGGGCTCGAATGCCCAAGGCTGGCAATGGGTCTTCGTGGAGGACGCCGAGCGGAAGAAGGCGCTGGCCGACATCTACCGGACCAACGCCACGCCCTACCTCGACGCGCCGAAGCCCGCCTACGGAGACGAGCGCGACCAGCGGCAGCCGCTGGTCACCGAATCGGCCCGCTACCTCAACGACCACCTGCACGAGGTCCCGGTCCTGCTGATCCCCTGCCTCGCCGGCCGGGCGGACACCAAACCGGGCGCCTCCAGCGCCGGCTTCTGGGGTTCGCTCCTCCCCGCCGTCTGGAGCTTCGTGCTGGCCCTGCGCTCCCGCGGCCTCGGCTCCGCCTGGACCACCCTGCACCTCGTCGGCGACGGCGAGAAACAGGCCGCCGACCTCCTCGGCATCCCCTACGACAAGTTCAGCCAGGGCGGCCTGTTCCCCATCGCCTACACCAAGGGCACCGACTTCCGCCCCGCCAAACGCCTTCCGGCTGAACAACTTACGCATTGGAACGAGTGGTAGGAGGCGGTTTCGGCCGGGGGCACCTGGGTTCCTCGGTAAGGGGTCACCCCCGTCCCCGGCCAGGCATCCCGGCTGAAGGTCCCCCGTTTCCCGCGAAGGCGGCACCCTGTTCCCCGCCGCGAGCGTCAGCGAGCGGCGGGGATCTCCGTGAGTTCGTCCAGTAATCGCTTGTTGAATTCGATCAGGCGGGCGTAGTTCAGGCGGGACAGGCGTTCGTCTGTGCCGTGGATTCGGGACAGGTCGGTGTTGGTCAGGATGATGGGGGCGAAGTTGTAGCGGGCGGTGGCCAGGCCCTCGTAGTGGCGGGAGTCGGTGGCGCCGGGGACTATTCCGGTGGTGATGATCGCTTCGGGGACCAGGGAGCGGGTCAGGTCGGCGATGAGGGTGAAGGCGGGGCCCGGGGGGCTCAGGGGGGAGGGTTCGGAGGAGAGGCCGTGGAGGTCGATGGTTACCTCGCGGTCGCGGATCGTTCGGCGGCAGTGGGTGAGTACGTCGGAGACCGAATCCCCTTGCAGGATGCGGAAATTCACGAGCGCCTCGGCGTGCTGCGGCAGGACGTTGGCCTTGACGCCGCCGTGGATGACCGTGGGTGCGGTCGTGGTGCGGACCAGCGCCTCGGTCTGCGGGCGCAGCGCGAGGACGCGGGCGACCGCGCGACCGCCGTGCGGGAGTGCCCCGAGGGCGGCGCGCAGCGGTAGCGGCAGGCCGGGCCGGATGCGCTCGAGCATGTCGAGGACCGTGGGCGTCATCCGCAGCGGCATCGGATGCTCCTGAACCCGGGTGACCGCCCGCGCGATCCGTCCGACGGCGGTCCGTTTGCCGGGCATCGACGAATGCCCGCCCGGATCGCTCACCGCGAGTCGCACCGTCGCCCAGCCCTTCTCACCGACCATGATCGAGGCGACCGGCCGCCGCACCCCGGTCGTGCCGGACAGGATCACCCCGCCCTCGTCCAGGAGCAGATCCGCACGTATCCCGCGCTCGCGCAGTACCGCGGCGATGCGGGACGCGCCGCCGAGGCCGAAGACCTCCTCGTCGTGCCCGAACGCCAGATACACCGTGCGCCGCGGTCGCCGCCCGGCCGCGAGCGCCGCCTCGACGGCCTCGAGGATCGCCAGCACCCGGCTCTTGTCGTCGATCGCGCCCCGCCCCCAGACGAATTCGCCGTCGATCACCCCCGCGAACGGCGGATGGGTCCAGCGCGCCTCGTCGTCGACCGGGACCACGTCCATGTGCCCGAGCAGGATGGCGGCCGTGCCCGATTCGGTTCCGGCCCAACGGTACAGGCGGCTGTGCCCGAACAGCTCGAGCTCGAGCCGCTCGTGCACCAGCGGATACGACCGTTCCAGCAGGTCGGACAGCTTCTCGAACTCGGCGTCGGCGGGCGCGCCGTCCTCGGTCGACACGGTCGCGCAGCGCAGGGCGGCGGCGAGCCGTTCGGCGGTGTCGTCGTCGGCGGCCGGTAGGTGCGCGCTCATCGGTTCGGAAGGCGATCGGGGAAGGAGACGTCCACCGTTGCATTCTTCAGCACATCCGGCGAAACGGTCACGGTCTTCTCCGCGCGCCACTTCACGATGCCGTCGGTGACGATGCCCTCGACGTCCCCGCGCCGCTCGCCGAGCACCAGCGGCAGCTCGACCCGCGCGGCGTCCACCGTCACCCGCGCGTCGGCCGGGGCGTGCGACCACACGTCGTCCACGACATCGGTGACGCGGAATCCGATCCGATGCCCCGCGGACACCAGCCAATCCTGACCCAGCAGCCGTACCTCGGCCGTATCCCGCACGGGCGCGATGCCGCGCGTGATGACGGTGGCCCGCCCGCTCGGATCGATGTCGTAGAGTTCGACCGCGACCGTGGCGTCGGGCGGCCCGTGCAGGGTGAGGGTGGCCGTCGGGATCCCGGCCAGATGCTGATCGGTGGGCAGCGGCTGCGACACCGACCAGAACTCCCGATCCGGTCCGGGCAGCAGCCCGCGGTCGGTGTAGGAGCCCGGGCGCAGCGCCACCGCGACCCGCGCGGAATCGGCGGGCGGCCAGGCGTTCTCGCCGCGCCACGACCCGTCGAACCGGCCCACGGTGATCCGCGGTCCGGGAACGTCCACCGCCTTCCCGGCGACGTGCCGGTCGAAGAACGCCAACAGCTCGGTGTCGAATTGCGGTGTGCCGCAGTCGATATGACAGGTCCGGTGCCCCCACTGCCCGAACCACGCCTTGTGCTCGCCGGAACCGAGCCCGTTCCACAGATCGAAGACCCGATACGCGCGCGTGTTGTAGTCGACGAACCCCTGACCCAGGAAGAGCGGAATCGTGTCGCCGCGCAGGCGTTCCACGAGATCGCGATCCCGCCAGAACGCCGAGGTCCCGTCGTGATCGGCGGTCTCCGACAGGAACGGCTGGGCGCATTCGAGCGGATTGCGGTCGGCGTGCGCCTGGTACTCGGCGGGATCGCCGGGATGAGCGGGTGTCGCCGAGATCAGCAGATGTTCGAGCCCCGCCATATCGGCCGGGCGAACCCCGCTCTCGGTCACCGGCTTTCCGGAGAACTTCCAGGAGACGCCCTGCATGTACAGGTAGGAGTACGGATCGACTACGGGTTCGAAGGCGGCCACCGCCGCCAACCCCTGCGGTTTCGCGGCCAGGCCCATCAAACCCGTCCACCCCTCGTAGGAGGTCCCGTACAACCCGACCCGCCCCGTCGACCAGGGCTGCCGCGCGGCCCATTCCACCGCCGTCGCCACATCCGACCGCTCCCCGGGACCGCCGAAGTCCGGACAGCCGCTCGATCCGCCGTAGCCGCGCAGATCGACGATCACGTAGGTGTACCCGGCTTGCAGGAACATCTCGGTCAGCAGGTTCTCCGTCGAGGGACCGCCCTGCGGTCGCGGATTGGTCAGATACGCGAGATGGGCCCGATACGGGCTCACGGTCATCACCACCGGCGTCCGCACGTCGTCCGGAATTCCGCTGGGCCGCAACACATCCGCGTGCAGCCGAGTGCCGTCGGCCGCGTCGAGGAACTCCTGCCGCCACTGATACGGCACACTCGGCGCGGCCGTCGCGGTCACCGGTGCGGCCGAACCCGCCACCAACACCAGCCCCACCAAGGCCCACAAGATCGAAGTCCGGCTCACCCTAGGACTATCGGACCTGTCCGCCCGCAGGTCCAGCCCCCGGAACCGGGGTGTCGCGGCGCTGCGCCGCGAGCACGGCGCCGTCGGTGCCAACCCCTCACGACGAACCGTGCGGTCCTCGGGAAACCTCCGAAAGCCCGGCGGCTCAGAGCGGCCGGAAGTCGATCACCTTGCGCAGCCGTTCCCGGTCACGCTCCAACCGGCGGGCCTCGAAGGCGATCGGGAAGTACCGCAGGCGTTCCGGCAGCAGCGGGACCCCGCGGCCGATGAACCAGCCCAGCGCGCGCAGGGTGAGTTCGTCGGCGGGCGACCAGCTCAGGCCGAGCTTGCGGCGGATGACATCGGGGGTCGTGCCGACGGTGAAGAAGTACTGCAATCGGCCCACGGGCGACGCGGCGACCCGCCACAGCGGACGCAGCGGTCGCGGCAGGCCCTTCGGCGGGGCGATCGTGCGGATGACGCGCAGGTAGTCGTAGGCGACAGGGGTGGGTTCGAGGCCCTCGACCTTCTCGAAGAAGAGCCTCTCCCACTCGGCGTAGGTCGCGGGAATCTCCTTGGGCGCCACCATGAGATTGCGCATGAGCTGCACGCTCTCCCGGTAGTACTCCTCCTTGTCCGCCTGGCTCAGCGGCGCGCGGGTGAAGTAGCGATTGCCCTCGACGTAGGCGTAGATCCCGGTGTGCAGCACCCAGGCCCACGGACCCGACGACAACGCCTTGTGCCGCACCCCGTTCGAATCGGTGCTGTTGAGCGAGGCGTGCAGCGCGCGCAGGCGCTCGGTCTCGGCGAACGCCTCCTCGCCGCCGTAGATCCACATCATGACCGACGCGACACTGCGCATGGCCCGGCCCATCGGATCGGTACGGAAGGAGGAGTGCTCGTCCACCACGGCCGCGATCGACGGTTCCATGGTCTGCAACAGGAACGCCGAACCCGCGGTCAGCGAGAACGTGATCAGCCCGGTCTCCTCCCACATGCGGGAGCCGGGGCCGAAGGGCCGCCGCTGCGGCCGGGTGTCTCGTTCGATGGGTGCGACGGACGCGGTCATGGTGATCTCCTTCGACCACTCGACTACTTGAGAGGATTTGTATCTGATCTTCTCACTCTCTCGCGGCTGTCGCAAGGTCGCTCCGGTCCGCGCGCGGGTCCGACCGCAAGAAATCGTTCGAATCCGGCAAACGGCCCGCGAGATCGGTTCCGGAAAGCGCTACAAGGCAAAATAATTCGGCGACGCCATCGTCTGGACGGCGTATGATCGGCCCAACGGTGAATGGGCGCGCCGGGGGACGAATGAGCGAAGCTGTGGCAACGGACTGGGACGAATTCGCGCGTGCGCTGGCTCGCTGTCTCGCCGACCTGCCGTCCCGAGCCACCCTGGTCATCGCGGCCCCCGGCAACCGCTATGTGCAGTTCCTGCAGTACGACATCCGGCTCACCGTCGAGCTGACCGGCAATCACTATCTGGCCGAACCCATCCCGGCCACCGCCGAGCGCCGATTACGCGAGTTGGGTTGGAGCGCACCGGTCCCGGCGCACGAGATCGAGAACTGGCACCGTACGCTGTTCTGGCCGATCTCCCGAAAGGGCCTGTTGCAGTTGGCGGGTGCGGTCGCCTACGGCCTGCACGACGCGCTCGGCGTGGAGGCGCCCGCGGATCTGCGGGCCATGGGGTGGACCGAGGTGTCGGGGGAGTTGGACCTCACCGCGCTGGGGCCGATGGCCCGGCGACGAGTGTTCTGAAAGTTCATCTCCTGTTTCCCTGAATTTTCTCTGGAGTTCCGGTTTATTTGGGTTTACCCTGGGCAGTCCAGCATCACGCGTCAGCAGTCCGAGGGGAGTGAATCTCGATGATCCGTCCACACTTTCGCACCGGTGAACACCGGCCCTGGCTCCCCGCCCTCCGCGACTACGCCGTGCGTTCGCTGACCCGGCACCGCCTCACCGGCGAGGAGCGCCGGAACCTGGCGGCCGCCCAGCGACCGCCCGCCGTGTACAGCGCCTCCCTGGGCTGCCACCCGCACTTCTGAGCGAGCGAAGCCCCGGCGCGGCGCCGGGGCTTCGTCGTGTCCTAGCCGACCAGGTTCTTGCGTAAGCGCAGGATCGTGCCCGGATCCAGGCCCAGCTCGTCGGTGAGATAGTGGCCGAAGTCGCCGATCTGCTCGACCGCGGTGTCGAGATAGTCCGCCCGCACCTCCTGCAACGGGATCAGCAGATCCGGATTCGTCATCAGCCCCGCCTGTTTCACCTGTTCCCGTAGCTTGGCGTCGGTGGCGGCGCGGTACTGGTTCGACAACAGATAGTCCTGGCGCGCCGTCCCCTCCGGCACGCCGATCGCCCGCAGGGTCACGTAGGTCAGCCAGCCGGTGCGGTCCTTCCCGGCGGTGCAGTGGTAGAGGGTGGGCGCGTCGGTGTTGGCGAGGTCCCGGATCGTCTGTCCCAGTGCGTCTTTCGTCGCCTGGTCGGTCGCGAAGCTGGTGTACATGGTGCGCATGATCCGCTCCGCGCCGCCGTTGCCGAGCGCGGCCTCCTGCTGCTGGGGGTCGCGGGACTGGATGAGCTGGAGCATCCGGAGGTACATCCCGGTGTCACTGATCGGACGGGCGACGACGGGGACTCCCGGCGGCGCCTTGTCCGCGCCCTGCGCGCCGACCTCGGCCGGGGTGCGCAGATCGATCACCTGCTTCAGGTGCAGTCCGCCGAGTGTCCGGAGGTCGGCGTCGGTGAGGGCGTTGAGGGCATCGGAGCGAATGGCCTTGCCGGACTTGACGGTTTTGCCGTCGTAGGTGCGGTAGCCGCCGATGTCTCGGGTGTTCACGGCGCCCTGGAGATCGATTTTGGTCGGGGCGGCCTGGGTCGAGGGCTGGGCGGAGACGCCGGTCGCGGTCAGCGCGAGAACGGCGAAAACGGCTCCCGCCCAGGGAATCAACGAAATCTTCATGCCGGGGGACAGTAGGTGCGCTCGCCGCGGCTCCGAAGGCGTTGGGAGGCAACGGCTCACTGATCGGGACTGGGCGATGTGTTCAGTGAGATCCGGCGTGGACAACAGGGAGGGAACCGGGGGCGCCCCCGGCGCGTCCAAGTAGTCGACGCGCTCCACCGAGGAGCGCGCGATGCGAAGACGGAGGGGAATATGCGTATCCTGACGGCCTTTTCGGCGGCGGCGTTTCTCGGGTTGATGTCGCTGGTGGCGGCGGCGCCCGAGGCGTCCGCGGCGGGGTGCGCCGACGAGCTGTGCCTGTGGTCGGGGGCGAACTTCTCGGGGACCGGGTATCGGCTGGTGGGGCACCAGAAGAACTACTGCGCGGAAAGCCCCGGGCCGGTGCGGTCGGTGGTCAGCAATCTGAATGTGACGGTGACGCTGAGCGCGGGCGGGTGCGGCGGCGGTGGCGGGCCGCACGCGGATGTGGCGCCGCACAGTTCGGTGGCGGATCTGGGGTTCGACGCGCGGTCGGTCACGTACTGCCTGGACTGCTGAGGTGTGCGGGAAGCAGGCGGTCGGTGATGCCCGCGTGCACGAGGCGGATGTGGTACCGCACGTGGTGATCGCTCATCTCGCGCGGGAACTCGACGCGCTGATCGCGGCGCCGTTCAGCATCGAGTCGTTCGATGGGTCTCTGTTGTTGTTGGAGGTTGTCGACGGCCGCGCGCGGCTGGTCGCCTCGAGGAATCTGGGCGCGGCCCTCGAACGGCTCGACGCGGGTTGTGATGGGGTCGAGCACGGGCTCAGCGAGTTTCGGGACGACGTGGCCATCGCCACTCGTACTCGGTGGCCGCTCGATGAGGGCGCGGGCGGCAGGCCGATGTGTGGTCGAGTCGGGTGTGCTGCGGGTCGCTTTCCGGGGGCCGGAATCCGAGATTCGGCTCGCCGATCTCGATCTGGGCAATTTCGGTCCGCCGCGCATTGCGGGGTGACGGCGTTTTTCAACCGCTTGGTTCTCATGGAAGTTTCGGAGGGGTCTTGATTCATCGTCGCCGGATCGGCGGGGCCGTAAGGTGTTTCGTCGCAGTGCTTTTCGTTGTCTGCCTGGGGGCGGGTTGTGATCCCGATACCCCGGTGGCGGTCCCGTCCATCGGCGACGTGACGACATTGGATCCGTGTGGATTCGTCACGCCGGATGCCTTCGCGGATCTGAAGAGTGTCGAGACGAGAATGACGATCGAACCGTCGAACTTCGTCCGGTGCAATCTGAATCTGCGGCCCGTGGGCAAGGAGGAGGGGAGTCGAATCGCGCTGTGGACGATCCTCGGCGCGCACACGGCCGACCTTGTCGCACCGGACGCGGTGTCGAGCGATCGCGGGCCGGTACGCGTTACCAAGGGCACGTCACACGACGGTGCGTGGTGTGATGCGACGGTTCGGCTGTCCGGTGGGCAGGGAGTCCAGGTGCACGCGACCGCCGACCGCAACGGGCGGCCGCTCCCGGAGGTCGACCCGTGCCCGGCGCGGGATCACGCCGTCGACGCCATTGTCGCGGCCATGCGACACGGGGCCTACAAGCACCTCACCTACCCGAGCGATTCGCTGCACGGATACGACCTGTGCGGCTCGATTCCGTTGCCGGAGGTCGAAAGCACGGTGCATCTCACCGGCCTCGCCGACAAATCCGCCCCCGCCGAACAGGACTGTCAGTGGCGGGCCGACGACGGCTCGGACATGCCGCCGGGGGCGATGATTTCGGTGATGCTCGACGATCCGAAGCTGTTCATGGGTAAACGGGCCACCATCAACGGTTTTCCGTCGCGGGTGTGGGATATCAGCGCGACGAACGGGGCGGGACGATGCGTGGTCACCACGCCGACGAAGAGTTGGGATCCGTGGCCCGGGGAGCATCGGTCCGATAACGGGGTGGCGTTCAGCGAATTGCTGTATACGCAGGTGCTTCTTCCGGTTCAGGGTGAGGCGGGGGAGGCTTGCCGGGCGGCGACATCGATTGCGACGCAGGCCTTGTCGCGTCGGGGGGCGAAGTAGTGAAAAGGGCGAGGCCCCAGCCGGATTCGGCTGGGGCCTCGGAACTAGCTGTCGCGCAACGACTTACACGTCGAAGTACAGCTCGAACTCGTACGGATGCGGCCGCAAATTCACCGGCGCGATCTCGTTGTCCCGCTTCAGCTGGATCCAGGTCTCGATCAGGTCGTCGGTGAAGACGTTGCCCTCGGTCAGGTACTCGTGGTCCTGTTCGAGGCGGTCGATGACCGAGGCGAGGCTGGTGGGGGCCTGGGGGATGTTCTTGGCCTCCTCGGGGGGGAGCTCGTAGAGGTCCTTGTCGACGGGGGCCGCGGGCTCGATCTTCTTCTTGATGCCGTCCAGGCCGGCCATCAGCATGGCGGCGAAGGCCAGGTACGGGTTGCCCGAGGAGTCGGGGGCGCGGAACTCGAGGCGCTTGGCCTTCGGGTTGTTGCCGGTGACCGGGATGCGGACGGCGGCGGAGCGGTTGCGCTGCGAGTACACCAGGTTGATGGGGGCCTCGAAGCCGGGGACCAGGCGGTGGTAGGAGTTCACCGTCGGGTTGGTGAAGGCCAGCAGCGAGGGGGCGTGGTGCAGGATGCCGCCGATGTACCAGCGGGCCAGATCCGACAGGCCACCGTAACCGGCCTCGTCGTGGAACAGCGGCTTGCCGTCCTTCCACAGCGACTGGTGCACGTGCATGCCCGAGCCGTTGTCGCCGAACAGGGGCTTCGGCATGAAGGTGACCGTCTTGCCCTCGGCCCAGGCGGTGTTCTTGACGACGTACTTGAACAGCATCAGGTCGTCGGCCGCGGCCAGCAGGGTGTTGAAGCGGTAGTTGATCTCGGCCTGACCGGCGGTGCCGACCTCGTGGTGGCCGCGCTCGAGCTCGAAGCCCGCGTTCTGCAGGTTGGTCGAGATCTTGTCGCGCAGGTCGACGTAGTGGTCGTAGGGCGCGACGGGGAAGTAGCCGCCCTTGTTGCGGACCTTGTAGCCGCGGTTGAGGGTGCCGTCCGGGTTGAACTCCGCACCGGTGTTCCACGAACCCGAGATGGACTCGATCTCGTAGAACGCGCCGTTCATCGCCGAGTCGTAGCGGATCGAGTCGAAGATGTAGAACTCCGCCTCGGGACCGAAGTACGCGGTGTCGGCGATACCGGTCGAGCGCAGGTACTCCTCGGCCTTGCGGGCGATGTTGCGCGGGTCGCGGCTGTAGGCCTCACGGGTGAACGGGTCGTGCACGAAGAAGTTCAGGTTCAGCGTCTTCGCCGCACGGAAGGGATCGATACGCGCGGTGCTGAAGTCGGGTAGCAGCAACATGTCCGACTCGTCGATCGACTGGAAACCGCGCACGGAGGATCCGTCGAACGCCAGGCCCTCTTCGGCCAGATCGGCCGTGAAGGTCTTCGCCGGGATCGAGAAGTGCTGCTGCACACCGGGGAGGTCGGTGAACCGGACGTCGACGTACTCGACCTCCTCCTCCTTGATGTACTTGATGACCTCGTCGGCCGTGCTGAACGCCACTTAGTACTCCTTACCGGATCGGTTCCCAGCCAGTGCCGCGTGCTGGGTTCGTCGCAGAACGCTATGGATGCGGTGTTTCCCGACAGTCAAGCCTGTGTTTCGCCAGTGTTACACGTGCTGCCTGGCAGGCATATCCTGCCATCGGCTCGAGCGCGGGGGCCCGGGTGCGCTGGCAAAGGTTCGGTCAACATCGGCGAGTCGTTCCGCGTGCCGCCGAAGTGTACCGCCCGGACCGGTGTGACGCGGACGACGGTCACGGGCTGCCTAAGCTGGGAAGCATGGCACGAATTACGGGTTCCTGGCTGTCCGGGCCGAGCGCGGCCGATCCGGGGGAGCCCGGGCCCGACGAGTATCCGGGCAAGTTGCTGGGCCTGCCGGAGGCCGGTGCCGGGTCGCTGGCGCCGATGGGCAAGCGGATCGTGGCGTTGTTCGTCGACTGGTTCATCGCCATGGGAATCGCGGCGCTGTTCGTGCACGGCAGCGGGTCGCTCAACACCGTCACCTTGCTGGTGTGGTTCGTGATCGGACTCGTCACGGTGACGTTGTTCGGGTTCACCCCGGGGCAGTTCTTCCTGCGGATGCGGGTGGTCCGCGTCGACGCCGAGGCGCCCGTGGGGATTGTGCGGGCGCTGGCCCGGCAGGTGCTGCTCGTGTTCGTGGTCCCCGCCCTGTTCACCGATTCCGACGGGCGGGGCATGCACGACCGGGCTACGGGAACGGCACTGATCCGGTCGCGGTGATCAGCGGCGGCGGATCGTGCGCTGCACGCCGCGCATCTTCGCGCCCGCGGGCAGCGGACCCTTGGGCAGCGCGGGACCGCCGCGGGTGGCCAGCGCGCTGAGGCGGCCCTCGATGAGGTCCATGCGCTTGGTGTCGATGTTGCGGGGGAGTTTGGTCAGGTAGCGCTGCAGACTCTTCAGCGGGACCTGGCCCTCCTCGTTGCCGATGACGATCTCGTAGATCGGGGTGTCGCCGACCAGGCGCGCGGTGCGCTTCTTCTCCTGGGCCAGCAGTGATTTCACGCGCTGCGGGGAGCCCTCGCCGACCAGGACGACACCGGGCAGGCCGATCGCGCGGTGCACGGCGTCGAGCTGGGTGGTGGCCGCGATGCCCTGGGTGACGCGCCACTTGCCCTGGAGGTTGTCCAGCACCCACGCGGCCGCGCCCGCCTGGCCCTCGGCCTTGGCGTAGACGTTGCGCTGCACCCGGCGGCCGAAGATGATGAACGCCACCAGCGCGCCCAGGATCAGGCCGATCGGCAGCAGGAACCATTGCAGGTCGAAGAACAGGCCGATCACGAACAGCACCAGCGTGATGCCGACCAGCGCGCCGATCATCATCGGCAGCAGCAGCTTGTCTTCCTTGCGCTGCATCTGGAACGCCTGCCAGAGCTGCTGACGCCGCTCCTTCGACGCCTGCCGGCGCGCCGCCTTCGCCGCGGCCTTCGCTTCCTTCGACGGCTTACCGCCCTTACCTGCTGCCATGGTTCTCAGGATAGTGGGAACGCGGGCCGGGTTCCGCAGCCGGACCGTCCGGTTCGGGCGCGACGATCAGGCCGAGGCCGTCGCCCGCGTTCTGATGCCGTCGGCGAGTTGGCTCGGCATGGGCTCGTGGCGGATGTAGGAGCGGGTGAACCGGCCCGTGCCGTGCGAGAGCGAGCGCAGGTCGATGGCGTAGCGGCTCAACTCGAGTTCGGGGACCTCGGCGCGGACGGCGCTGCGGCCGGGGGCGACCGGTTCGGTGCCCAGGACGCGCCCGCGGCGGCCGGACAGGTCCGACAGGACCGCGCCCAGATAGTCGTCGGCGACGGTGACCCGGACCTCGGCGAGGGGTTCGAGCAGGTCGAGGCGGGCGGCCGCGGCGGCCTCGCGCAGGGCGAGGGCGCCCGCGGTCTGGAAGGCCGAATCCGAGGAGTCGACCGAATGGGCCTTGCCGTCGTAGAGGGTGACGCGGACGTCGACGAGGGGGTAGCCCGCGATCAGTCCCCGGGCGGCCTGGGTGCGCACGCCCTTCTCCACCGACGGAATGAATTGGCGCGGAACGACTCCGCCGACGACCTTGTCGACGAATTCGATGCCCGACCCCTCCGGCAGCGGGGACACCTCGATCTCGCAGACGGCGTACTGGCCGTGGCCGCCGGACTGTTTGACGTGGCGGCCGCGCCCGGTCGCGGTGCCCGCGAACGTCTCCCGCAGCGCCACCCGGTGCTCGATGGTGTCGACCCGCACGCCGAAGCGCGACCGCAGCCGTTCCAGGGCGACGTCGCGATGCGCCTCGCCCAGGCACCACAGCACCAGCTGATGGGTCTGGCCGTTCTGTTCGAGCCGGACGGTCGGATCCTCGGCGACCAGGCGGCCGAGGCCCTGGGACAGCTTGTCCTCGTCGGCCTTCGAATGCGCCCGCACCGCCACCGGCAGCAGCGGTTCGGGCAGCTGCCAGGGCTCGATGAGCAGCGGAGAATCCTTGGCGGACAACGTGTCTCCGGTCTCGGCGTGACCGAGTTTGGTGACACAGGCGATGTCCCCGGCGATGGCCTGGGCGAGCGGGCGTTGCTGTTTGCCGAACGGGGCCGAGACCGCTCCCACCCGCTCGTCCAGGTCGTGATCGCGCTCGACGTCGGGGCCGTGACCGCAGATGTGCACCGTCTCGTCCGGGCGCAGCGTGCCGGAGAACACCCGCACCAGCGACAGCCGCCCGACGTAGGGATCGGAGGCGGTGCGGATCACCTCCGCCGCGAGCGGGGCGTGCGGATCGCAGGCCAGCCGAGCGGGCGGCGAACCGTCGGCGGGGTGGCTCGCGGCGACGAAATGCTCTGCGGGCGTGGGGAATCCGCGCGTGATCAGATCCAGTATCTCGACCGTGCCCAGGCCCTGTTTCGCGCCCTCGGGGGGCGGCGCGGCGATGAGGACGGGGTGGAAACTGCCGCGGGCCACGGCGCGTTCGAGGTCGGTGACCAGGGTCGGCAGGTCGATGTCGGCGCCCTCGAGGTAGCGGTCCATGAGGGTCTCGTCCTCGCTCTCGGCGATGATGCCCTCGATGAGCCGGCCGCGCGCGGCGTCGAGTTCGGACCGCTGCTCGGGTGTGGGTTCGGTACGGGTGTGCTCGCCCGCGGAGTAGTCGAACACGCGCTCGGTGAGCAGATCGACCAGACCGGTGACGGGACGATGACCGTCGGCGGACGCGGGCCCGTACACCGGAAGATGAAGCGGCAGCATACTTTCCGACGCGCCGCCGCCGAGGATCTCGCGACAGGTGCGGGCCATCTCGTCGAAATCGGCGCGCGCGGCGTCGAGATGGGTGATCACCAGCGCGCGCGGCATGCCGACCGCGGCGCACTCCTCCCACAGGGCGAGGGTCTGCCCGCCGACCCCCTCGGCCCCCGCCGCGGCCGAGATCACGAACAGCGCCGCGTCCGCGGCCCGCAACCCGGCCCGCAACTCCCCGACGAAGTCGGCGTACCCCGGCGTATCCACCAGATTGATCTTGATCCCGTCCCAGGACACCGGCACCACCGACAACTGCACCGACCGATGCTGCCGCTGCTCGATGTCGTCGTAGTCGGACACACAGGTCCCGTCCTCGACCCGCCCCGCCCGCGGCACCGCCCCGGCGGCCACGGCGAGCGCCTCCACCACCGTCGTCTTCCCGGACCCACTGTGCCCGACCAGCACCACGTTCCGAATGTCCGCGGGATGTTCGACCGCGCTCGCCTTGTCGACCATGTGGCCCTCGCTCCCGGAGTACGACATGTGCGGTTCATCCGAGCTTCCCACTGGGGAGGGCGGTGTGTCGGGGAATCGGGAGATCCGGGGGAGGCACGCCTACGGTCGGGCGGGGTGAAGGTTACGACCCGAAACGGGCCAGCACCGACGTCGCCTCCTGGGCCGCGCTGCCCTCCTCGGCCAGGTGCGCCATCTCTACGGGAAGGGTACGGCCGTGGTGGGCGAGGGCCTGGGCGTAGAGGCGGCCGGCGCGGTAGGAGGAGCGGACCAGCGGTCCGGCCATGACGCCCGCGAAGCCGAGTTCGGTGGCGACGCGGGAGTGTTCGACGAACTCCTCCGGCTTCACCCAGCGGTCGACGGGGTGATGGCGGGGGGAGGGGCGGAGGTATTGGGTGATGGTGAGGATGTCGCAGCCCGCCTCGTGCAGGTCGCGCATGGCCTGGGTGACCTCCTCGGGGGTTTCGCCCATGCCGAGGATGAGGTTGGACTTGGTGACCAGACCGGCCTCGCGGGCGGCGGTGAGCACGGCCAGGGAGCGTTCGTAGCGGAAGGCCGGGCGGATGCGCTTGAAGATCCGGGGGACCGTTTCGAGGTTGTGCGCCAACACTTCCGGGCGCGCGGAGAAGACCTCGGCGAGCTGATCCGGGTCGGCGTTGAAGTCGGGGATCAGCAGTTCGACGCCGGTGTGCGGGTTGAGCCGCTTGATCGCGCGGACGGTCTCGGCGTAGAGCCAGGCGCCGCCGTCGTCGAGATCGTCGCGGGCGACGCCGGTGATGGTCGAGTAGCGCAGACCCATCGCCTGCACGCTCTCGGCGACGCGGCGGGGCTCGTCGCGGTCCAGCGCGGCGGGCTTGCCGGTGTCGATCTGGCAGAAATCACAACGGCGCGTGCACTGTTCGCCGCCGATGAGGAAGGTCGCCTCGCGGTCCTCCCAGCATTCGAAGATGTTCGGACAGCCCGCCTCCTCGCAAACCGTATGCAGCCCTTCGCGTTTCACCAGGCCCTTGAGTTCGGAGTACTCCGGACCCATGGTCGCGCGGGTGCGAATCCACTTGGGTTTGCGTTCGATCGGCGTCTCGGCATTGCGTGCCTCGATACGAAGCAGCTTGCGTCCGTTCGGCTGGGCCGGGTTCTGGCCGCCGTCCTTCGATGTCGGGGTGTCGACTGAGGTCACTGGATTGATGCTACGCCGGTGGGATTTGGGGGTGGGGGGTGCGTTGGGGTGGGTGTGACGTGGGCGATAGGGCGGGGGATGGGAGTTGCTCCTGTCCGATCTCGGGGCGGTCTGGTGGAACGTTGTGTAAGGCTCGTTGGCGGTCTCGATGGGTTCGGCCGGAGGCCGCGCGCCGCTCGCTCGTGGTTCCGAAACGGCCGGTGGGAGGCGCGCGTCCCTTGCTCGTGGCCCCGGAAGCGCCCTACAGCCGGGCCCTGCTCTCCTCACCCAACGGCCCGGCCAACGTGAGCTGCATGAACGTGAGGTCCAGATACCGCCCGAACTTCCACCCCACCTCCGGCAACTCACCGACGAGCCGAAACCCGAACCGCTCGTGCAACCGGATCGAGGTCGCATTACCCGACTCGATGGCCGCGACGATCGCATGCACGCTCCCCGACCCCCGAGCCCGCTCGATCAACCCCCCGAGCAACGCGGACCCCACCCCACGCCCCTGAAAATCCGCCCCCACATACACCGAATTCTCCACACTGAACCGAAACCCCACCTTCGGCCGCCACTGCGAGTAACTGGCATACCCCGCCACCACCCCCTCCACCTCGGCCACCAACACCGGATACCCCGCACCAACCCGCCCCCGCCACCACTCCCCCCGCTCACCCACATCCACCGGCTCCTCATCCCAGATAGCCGTCGTATCCGCAACGGCCGCATTATGAATCGCCACGATCCCCCCGAGATCCCCCTCCCGCGCATCCCTGATGATCACACCCCCACGCTAACCACCCCAGGCCCGGCAACCCAGCCGCACCCTTTATTCGAATCCGCACCCCTTTCTGGGCCCTGTAACGGGTGCGGATTCGAATAAAGGGTGCGGCTGGGGCTGCCGAACCTGGGGGAAGTGGGCTTCTGAAGACTGGTGCGGTTGGGTTGGGGGACCGGGGGACGTGGGCTTGTTGAGGGTTGGGGGACCTGGGGACGTGGGCTTGCTGGAGACGAGGTGGAGGGGGGTCAGGGGAGGATGGTCGACAGGGCCTGGCCGATGGTGTGGTGGTGGAAGGGGTAGCCCGCTTCCTCGAGGACCGTGGGGATGGCTCGGGGGCCGTGGAGGATCGCCTCCTGGGCGAATTCGCCGAGGAGGAGGCGGAGGGCGGGGGAGGGGAAGACCAAGGGGGCGGGGCGGTGGAGGGCTCGGGCGAGGGCTCGGGTGAATTCGGCGTTGGTCACGGGAGCGGGGCCGGTCATGTTGACGGGACCGTGGATCGTGGTGTCCGCCAACAGGTATCGGAGGGCGCCGATCTCGTCGTCGAGGGAGATCCAGGGGACGTACTGGCGGCCGTTGCCGAGGCGGCCACCGAGGCCCAGGGAGTACAGCGGGCGCAACATGTCCAGCAGGCCGCCGTGGCGGGACAGGACCAGGGCGCTGCGGAGCAGGACCACGCGGGCCCCGGCCTCGGCGGCGGGGGTGGTGGCCGCCTCCCAGTCGGCGCAGAGCCGGGCCAGGAAACCCGTTCCGGCGCAATGGGTTTCGGTAACTATCCGATCTCCCGTACCGCCCCCGTAGTAGTGCACGCCGCTCGCGTTGATCAGCGTCGGCACGCCCGCGGCGGCGACCGCGGTGGCCAGCACGTCGGTCGGGACGATGCGGCTGTCGCGCAGCACCTGCTTGTAGCGGCCGTCCCAGCGGCGCGCGCCCACGCTCGCCCCGCACAGATTCACCACCGCGTCCGCACCCCGCAGGGCCCGTTCGGGGATCTGCGCCCGCGACGGATCCCATTCGAATTCGTCGCGGGCGGCGGCGGGACGGCGCACCAGCCGCAGCACCTCGTACCCGTCGCGCCGAAGCGCGGCCACGAGCGCCGTCCCGATCGCGCCGGACGAGCCGGCGATCACCACCCTCATCCGAGGGCGACCTACAGGCCCAGATCCGCCTCGAACGCCGCTTCCTCGAGCCGATGCTTGATCGTGGTGAGGAAGCGACCGGCGTCGGCGCCGTCGATGAGGCGGTGATCGTAGGTCAGCGGCAGGTAGCACATCGAGCGGATGCCGATGAACTCGTCACCGTGTTCGGCGATCACGATGGGCCGCTTGACGATCGCGCCCGTGCCGAGCATCGCCGACTGCGGCGGAACCAGGATCGGGGTGTCGAACAGCGCGCCCTGGCTGCCGATATTGGTGATCGTGAACGTGCCACCGGCCAGCTCGTCCGGCTTCAGGCCGCCGGTGCGGGCGCGGTTGGCGATGTCGGCGATCGCGCGGGCCAGCCCGGCCAGCGAGAGGTCGCTGGCGTTGTGGATGATCGGGGAGAGCAGGCCCTGCTCGGTGTCCACGGCGATGCCGAGGTGGACGGCCGAGTGGTAGGTGATCTCCTTGGTGTCCTCGTTGTAGGACGCGTTGACGTTCGGGTGCACGCCCAGCGCCTCGACCGCGGCCTTGGCGAAGAACGGCAGGAACGTCAGGTTCACGCCCTCGCGCTTGGCGAAGGCGTCCTTAGCCTTGGCGCGCAGCGCGGCGATCTTGGTGACATCGACCTCGTGGGTCTGGGTGAGCTGCGCGGTGGTTTGCAGCGACTCGCGGGTCTTGGTCGCGGTGATCTGCCGGATGCGGCTGGCCTTCTGGGTGGTGCCGCGCAGGGCCTGCAGTTGCGGGCGGACACCGGCGGTGGCCGCGGGCGCGGAGGACGCGGCGGCGGGGGCCTTCGGCGCGGCGGCCGGGGCCTGAGGCTCGGGAGCGGCGGGGGCCTGCTGCTGTTCGGCGGCGGCGAGAACGTCCTGCTTGCGGATGCGGCCGCCGACGCCGGAGCCCTTCACGTTCGCGAGGTCGACATTGTGCTCGGCGGCGAGCTTGCGCACCAGCGGGGTGACGTAGGGGGAGTCCGCGTTACCGGAGTCGGTCGAGGACGGCTGCGTCTTCGGTTGCGGCGCTTCGGCTTTCGGCTGTTGGGGTGCGGCCTGCTGCGGCTGCTGCTGGGCCTGCGGCTGCTGGGCCTGCTGCGGTGCGGCCTGCTGGGGTGCCTGCTGCTGAGCCTGTTGAGGCGCGGCCTGCTGCTGGGGTGCCTGTTGCGGAGCGGCCTGCTGCGGCGCGGACTCGGCCTTCGGCGCCTCCGGCTGCGGCGCGGGCGCCTGCTGCTGGGCGGGCTGACCGGAGCCGATCACACCGAGTTGACCGCCCACGGACACCACGTCGTCCTCCTGCGCGCTGATCTCGAGCAGCGTGCCCGCGACCGGCGAGGGGATCTCGGTGTCGACCTTGTCGGTGGAGACCTCGAGCAGCGGCTCGTCGACCTCGACCTGATCGCCGACCTGCTTGAGCCACCGGGTGACCGTGCCCTCGGTGACCGACTCGCCCAATTCGGGCATCTTCACCGGCGTGCCGTCGGCGGAGCCGGAGGCGGCGGGCTGCTGCTGGGCCGGTTGCTGCGCGGGTTCCGGCTGCGCCTCGGGCTGCGGCTCAGGCTCCTGCGCGGGGGCCTGCTCGGCCTGGGGAGCGGGGGCGGACTGCTGGGCCGGGGCCTCGTTCGCGTCGCCGATCACGCCCAGTTCGCCGCCGACCTCGACGACGTCGTCCTCCTGGGCCACGATCTTGGTCAGCACGCCCGCCGCGGGCGACGGGATCTCGGTGTCGACCTTGTCGGTGGACACCTCGAGCAGGGGCTCGTCGACCTCGACCGTGTCTCCTTCCTGCTTCAGCCACCTGGTCACAGTGCCCTCGGTGACGCTCTCACCAAGAGCTGGCATCTGGACGGAGAAGGCCATGTCCGTTGACTCCTCTAACTGCTCGACGGGTCTACAACAGTTCGTCTCTCGGCGGACGCCCGCCGCGGGTCGCGGCGATTGTCCGAACGCCACCCGAACACTCTTGTGTGGCACCGGAGATCCGTGGGTTCTTGTTCCGGCTTCCCATCCTTGCACTCGCCGTGTCGGTACGTACCACAGGGCGGCCGTGTTGGGCGAGAACGCCGCCCCGCACACCGGCCGGGATTGTCCAATTTCCTGGCACTATCGATGCACCGGGTGTGAACGTCTCCGGTGCAGGAAGAGAGGTAGGCGGGGATGGGTTTGCTGGATCGTTTCCGCCGCGGCGGCTCGCGCGGCGTGGCCGACGCGGGCGACGCCCGGTATCTGGCGGACTGGGTTCGCACCCACACGGGGGTGGAAGCCTACGTCGAACCGAAGACCACTGTGACCGATGTCACAGCGGTCCTGGTGGCCGCCGACGGCGAATGGACCCGCCGTGTGGTCGGCGAGCAGGGCGCGCGGCGGTTGGCGGGGTGGCTGGGGATCCCGGTGTACGACGTGGCGCGGACGGGGTATCCGCAGCGGATGCGGGATTACGACGCGCGGCGGCGGGTCGAGCGGAAGCGGGCGTTGGAGGAGGAGTTGCGGGAGGGGCCGGACTGAGGCTTGGTCCTCGTGCGCGGCCCGTGGCACTCCTGCCCCTTCCGCCCAGGCCGTGGTGCTGACCCCCTGTTCCTTGTGCTCGGCCCCCGGGGCCGAGCACAAGGACCCGAAACTCATTCCGCCGCAATATCCTCCAACACCGCGATCAGCGTCCGCACCGGAACACCCGTGCCCCCCTTCGGGATATACCCGAACGGGCCGCCCGTGTTGTAGGCCGGACCCGCGACATCGAGGTGCGCCCACTGCACGTCCTCCGGGACGAACTCCTTGAGGAACAGCCCGGCCGTGAGCATCCCGCCCCACCGATGCGGCGAGACGTTGGCGAGGTCGGCGACCTTGGAGTTGAGGTCGGCCCGGAGTTCGGGGGGAAGGGGCATGGCCCAGGCGTTCTCGCCGACGCGCTGGGAGATGCGGGCGACGCGGTCGCGGAATTCGTCGGTGCCCATGACGCCGGGGGTGCGGGTGCCGAGGGCGACCATCTGGGCGCCGGTGAGGGTGGCGACGTCGATGATGAACTCGGGGTCGTCCTCGCTCGCACGCACGATGGCGTCGGCCAGGATGAGGCGGCCCTCGGCGTCGGTGTTGATGACCTCCACCGTGGTTCCACCGTATTGGGTCAGTACATCGCCGGGCCGCTGCGCGGTGGCCGAGGGCATGTTCTCGGCCATGGGCACGGTCGCGGTGACGGTGACCGGCAGACTCAGCCGGGCCGCGAGCAGCGTGGTCGCGATGACCGCCGCCGCGCCGCCCATATCGGAGGTCATGTTCTCCATATTGGCGGCGGGCTTGATGGAGATGCCGCCGGTGTCGAAGGTGATGCCCTTGCCGATCAGAGCGACCTTGCGCTCGCCGCCGCGGTAGGTGATCCGGACCAGCCGCGGGGGCCGCGAGGAGCCCTTGCCGACGCCGAGCACACCGCCGTAACCGCCCGCCTCCAAAGCCTTCTCGTCGAGCACATCGACCTCGAGCCCCGCCGCCTCGGCCAATTGCGCCGCGCGCGAGGCGAATTCGGCCGGGAACAGGTGACTCGGCGGGGTGTTGACGAAATCCCGTGCGGTGGCAACGGATTCGGCGATCGCCTGCGAGCGGAACAGTTCCTCCTCACCGGATTCTGGTGTGGGAACGAGGAATTCGACGCGCCGCACCGGCTGCTCGTCCGGCTTCGGCGCCGACTTGCCGGATTTGAACGCGGTGAAGGTGTAGGCCCCCAGATAGAACCCCTCCGCCGCCGCACCCAGATCCAGCCCGGACAGCGTGGTCACCGCCGTCGCGACGCCGCCCAGCGCCCGGCCCGCCACGCCCGCCGACTTGCGCACCTGTTCGGCGTCGGCCTTCTCCGGCGAGCCCAGCCCGACCGCGAGCACGCTGGTCACCCCGAGCCCCTCCGGCGCGGGCACCCGGGTCAACTCCTCGCCCTTCCCCTTCGCCCCGACCGCCCGCAACTGCTCGACCAGCGCCGCCCGCACGTCGCCGCCGAGCACGTCCTCGAAGGCGTCGGTCGGCGCGATCACGGGTCCGTCGTCGGTGCTGAACAATCCCACCACGAGCACGTCGGCATCCCCGATGCCGACGACGCGAGCCAACTCCGGTCCGAGGGAACGATCTGCAACACCAGTCATGCGCACCAGGCTACTGTCGGGCCCCGTTAAGCTCCCCGTGTGACCGACACGAACCTGTTGCAGGGCCCGATCCACGGTGTGCATGTCGAGCTGGGGGCGAGTTTCGCGCCGTTCGGGGGGTGGGAGATGCCGGTGCAGTACGGGGGGACCGTGGCCGAGCACACGGCCGTGCGGACGACGGTCGGGGTGTTCGATGTGAGTCATCTCGGGAAGGCGACCGTGGCCGGGGCGGGGGCGGCGGAGTTCGTGAATTCGGCGTTGACCAACGATCTGGGGCGGATTCGGGCCGGGAAGGCGCAGTACACGTTGTGCTGCACGGCCGAGGGCGGGGTGATCGACGATCTGATCGCCTACTACGTGAGCGACGACGAGGTCTTCCTGGTGCCCAATGCCGCCAACACCGCCGCGGTGGTCGCCGCGTTGCGCGCGGCCGCGCCCGCGGGAGTCACCGTCACCGAGCAGCACCGGGAGTACGCGGTGTTCGCGGTGCAGGGCCCGAAGTCCGCGGAAGTGCTTGCGGCGCTGGGGCTTCCGACCGATATGGAGTACATGGCCTTCGCCGACGCCGAGTGGGACGGGCGGCCGGTACGGGTTTGCCGCACCGGATATACGGGCGAGCACGGGTACGAGTTGCTGCCGCGGTGGGACGATGCCGAGCCGCTGTTCCGTGCTCTCGTCGAGCGGGTGCGCGCGGCCGGGGGGGAGCCCGCGGGCCTCGGCGCCCGGGACACCCTGCGCACCGAGATGGGCTATCCGCTGCACGGCCACGAACTCTCCCTCGACATCTCGCCGGTGCAGGCGCGGTGTGGCTGGGCGATCGGCTGGAAGAAGCCCGAGTTCTGGGGCAAGACCGCGCTGGAACAGGAGAAGGCGACGGGCCCCCGGCGAATCCTGTTGGGCCTCAAGGCCATCGATCGAGGCGTGCTCCGCCAGGGCCAGACGGTGCTGCGCGGCGACGAGCCGGTCGGCGAGACCACCTCCGGAACCTTCTCGCCCACTCTGAAATTCGGCATCGCCCTGGCCCTGTTGAGCACGACCGCGGGCCTCGAGCCCGGCGATCAGGTGGAGGTCGATGTCCGCGGCCGCCGCCTCCGCGCGGAGGTCGTCCGGCCACCGTTCGTGCCCTCGCACACGTCGTGAGCGGGCTGGCGCGGCCGTGCATCGCGGAGGCCAGCTTTCGTGCCGAGTGGGCTGAGGTGCAGCCTGCGAGGGTGGCCGTGCACCGCAGAGGCCGCGTCCCTTGCCGGGCGGGCCGATGTGCGTCGGGCGAGGTAGCCGTGCACCGCTGAGACCAGGTTTCGCGCCGAGTGGGCTGAGGTGCGGCATGCGAGGGTGGCCGTGCACCGCCGAGGCCGTGTCCCGTGCCGGGCTGGCTTGCGGCGGGCGCGGGTGGTCGTGCATTGCCGAGGCCGCGTCCCACGCCGAGCGGGTTTGCATGCGGCGGGCGGGGGAGCCAAGTCGGTGAAACGTCATTGAGCCGGAGCCGGCAGATCGGGTGGTGGCCGAGGCTCGAGAGCGACCGGGCTGAGCAATCTGCACAGCAGTCGAGGTGTCATCTATTCGACATGCCGAACCGGGCATCAGGCTTTGGACGTGGCGTTCTAGGATCAGCTGCATGACCGTTGCCGCGCAGTTCACCCGTGTTCCACATCCGAGTCCGACGCTGGCGCAGCGGCGACAGGAGATCCACGCGGCGCCGGGGTTCGGGCGGTGGTTCACCGATCACATGGTGACGCTCGACTACGTCGACGGGCAGTGGGTGAACGGGCGGGTGGAGCCGTACGCGCCGCTGCCGTTGGATCCGGCCACGATGGTGTTCCACTACGGGCAGGCGATCTTCGAGGGCCTCAAGGCGTATCGGCAGGCCGACGGGAGCATCGCGACGTTCCGGATCGATGCCAACGCGCGGCGGTTCCGGAACTCGGCGCGGCGGATGGCGATGGCCGAGCTTCCGGAGGAGCTGTTCATCGAGTCGATCCGGCAACTGCTCGAGGTCGACGGCGACTGGGTGCCCGCCGCGGGCGGCGAGGAGTCGCTGTATCTGCGGCCGTTCATGTTCGCGACCGAGGCGGGGCTGGGCGTCAAGCCCGCCGAACAGTACAAGTACCTGCTGCTGGGCTCGCCCGCGGGCGCGTACTTCCCGCGCGGCCTCGAGCCGGTGCGGGTGTGGCTGTCGACGGAGTATGTGCGGGCCGCCCCCGGCGGTACGGGAGAGGCGAAGGTTGCGGGCAACTACGCGGCCTCGCTGCTCGCGCAGCGCCAAGCCGTCGAGCAGGGCTGCGATCAGGTGGTGTGGCTGGACGCCTGCGAGCACCGCTACGTCGAGGAGATGGGCACCAACAACCTGTTCTTCGTGTTCGGCTCCGGCTCCCAGGCCCGCCTGGTCACCCCCGAACTGTCCGGCTCGCTGCTGCCCGGCATCACCCGCGACTCGCTGATCACCCTCGCCGCCGACTCCGGCTACCAGGTCGAGGAGCGCCGGATCTCCGTCGAGGAGTGGCGCAAGGGCGTCGAGTCGGGCGAGATCACTGAGGTGTTCGGCTGCGGAACCGCCGCGGTGGTCATCCCGGTCGGCTCGGTCCGCTCGGCCGACGGCGAATTCACCATCGGCACCGGCCAGCCCGGCGAGGTGACCATGGCCCTGCGCGACACCCTGACCGGCATCCAGCGCGGCACCTTCGCCGATATCCACAACTGGATGCAGACCCTCGCCTGACCCGTACCCGCCGCGAAAGGTCAAGGGGGCTAACGCGATTCGGCGGCGATGTTCGTAGGTCCCGGAATGTAGGGGTTCGGCGTGACTCGGCCCGGTCCCACCCCTCGGTGCCGGGCACGGTTCGATTCGAAACGCCTTGGCGCGCAGCGGGACTCAGCCCGGCATCAGCGTATGCCACTGCTCCAGCGTCTGCGGCCGCATGACGTAGTTGTTGTCGCGCACCGAGGACAGCGCGGCATTGGGCTCCTGCGAGTACCAGTGACCCGGGTAGACGACCGGGTCGCCCGACAGCCCGGCCAGGTAACGCAGACTGCGGAACATATCGTCGGAATCCCCGCCCGGGAAATCGGTTCGGCCGCAGCCGTCGACGAACAATGTGTCGCCCGCCACGAGCCGATCGTCGAACAGGAAGCACTGACTACCCGGAGTGTGTCCGGGCGTGTGCAGCAATTCGATCTCGAGGCCGCCGACGGCGACCTTGTCGCCGTGTTCGTGGCCGGTCAGCTCGCTCGGCGCGATTCCCGTGACATTGGCCACCCACGGTAATTCCAACTGCTGCACATGCACCGGGACGGCGACCTGTTCCAGCAGTTCCCGCAACCCGCGCAGGGTGAATCCGAGCATGGTCCCGCCGACGTGATCGGGGTGGTGATGAGTGGCCAGGACGCCGGTCAGGCGCAGTCCGTCGGCCTCGGCGATATCCACCAGATCCCCTGCCGCATAGGCGGGATCGACCACGACGCACTCCCCGGTCTCCCGATCCCCGATCAAATACGCGAAATTGCGCATCTTTGTGGCGATCGGGTCGCCGACGGCCCAATCCCTGCCGGACAGAAGTTGACGGAAGTACACGCGGTCGGTTGCCATGCCCACCACCCTATTGCCCGTCGGCGAATTTCACGCATCCGGTGGACTGTGAACCCTCACCGCGCACGAGTACCCACTTTCGGAGGTGTGCGATTTTTTTGTGAATTGCCCAGTTTGAACCCGAAACCGCGCCAATCCACCAGCGCTCGAGCCGATTTCAATTCAGCACTGTGCTGATTTCGTCGGCGGCCTCGGGTCCGTACGCGCCGCGAATGCGCGCCAGCGCCGCCTCGCGATCGAGCGTCCACTCCTGCGGCCCGTCGGTCTCGAGCACGAGAACCGCTACCAGCGAACCCAATTGGGCCGCCCGCTCGAGGCTCAGCCCCGCGGTGTGCCCGGTGAGGAAGCCCGCCCGGAACGCGTCGCCGATGCCGGTCGGATCGACCTTGGCCGACTCGGGAACCACCTCGACGTTGATCTCGGTGCCGTCGCGGTCGGTGATCTGCACGCCCTTCGCGCCGAGGGTGGTGATCCGGATGCCGACGCGGCGGTCGATCTCCTCGAGGGTGAGCCCGGTCTTCTGCCGCAGCAGGCCCAGCTCGTATTCGTTGGTGAACAGGTAGGTCGCGCCGTCGATGAGTTGCAGCGACTGGTCGCCGTCGAGGCGGGCCAGCTGCTGGGACGGGTCGGCCGCGAACGGGATGCCCAGTTCCCGGCATTCGACGGTGTGCCGCAGCATGGCCTCGGGATCGTCGGCGCCGATCAGCACCAGCTCGAGGTCGCGGCCGTCGGCCACCCGCTCGATGGAGATGTCGCGGGCCTCGCTCATCGCGCCCGGATAGAAGGCCGCGATCTGGGCCATGTCCTCGTCGGTGGTGCAGATGAAGCGCGCGGTGTGCGCCTTCTGCGAGACGTGCACCGCCGAGCAGTCCACGCCGTGCTTCTCGAGCCACTCGCGGTACTCGGTGAAGTCGGGGCCGACCGCGCCCAGCAGCAGCGGGGACCGGCCGAGCAGGCCCATGGCGTAGCTGATGTTGCCCGCGACGCCGCCGCGCCGGATCGCCAGATCGTCGACCAGGAAGCTCACCGACACGTGCTCGAGCTGATCCGGCAGCAGGGCCTCGGAGAAGCGGCCCGGGAAGTGCATGAGGTTGTCGGTCGCGATGGATCCGGACACGGCGATCGTCACGGGGAATTCCTTCGGGGTTCGTGAGCTGGGCGGTTCGTCCGTAACGTACACCGTCCAACGGCGATCCCACCAGACCGACGTGCCGGGTGTTCCCTACGTTTTACGTTGTGGCGCAGGGCATCTCACCCCGGGCAGAGGACAGCGCGGAACCCGTACGGGTCCCGCGCCGAACTGGTTCGATCAGTTGAAGCTGTCGCCGCAGGCGCAGGAGCCGGTGGCGTTGGGGTTGTCGATGGTGAACCCCTGCTTCTCGATGGTGTCGACGAAGTCGATGGACGCGCCCTGCACGTAGGGGGCGCTCATCCGGTCGACGGTCAGCGTGACGCCGCCGAACTCGGCGGTGAGGTCGCCGTCGAGGGCGCGATCGTCGAAGAAGAGCTGGTAACGCAGACCGGCGCAGCCGCCGGGCTGCACGGCGATCCGCAGCGCCAGATCGTCGCGGCCCTCCTGATCGAGCAGCGCCTTCGCCTTCGACGCGGCGGCCTCGGTCAGAGTCACGCCGTGGGTGGTGGCGGTCTCGTTCTGCACAGTCATGAACTCTCCTAGGGACCTGTGATACCCGTGAAACGGCTCCAAGATGTCAACGCCACTTCGCGGGTGGCTATTTCCAATCTTGCCACCAGGATGGACCGGGTGGGGGCATGGCCCCGCGAACCGATCGAATAGCCTGGTCGGCGTGAAGTTCCTCCGCCGTGGCGATGCCAGCACCACCGACGACCTCGCCGACGATACCTCGGCCGCCACGAGCGGCGGTTCCGACGGCGGCGCGTCCACCCCCGAACGATCGGCCGCCACCGCGACCGCCGGTAAGGGCAGGCCCACCCCCAAGCGCCGCGACGCGGAGAACCGCCGCCGTGGTCCCGTCGCGCCCGCCCCGATGACGGCCAAGGAGGCGCGCGCCCGGCGCAAGGCCGCCCGCGGCTCCCGGCAGGACCGCAAGGCCGCCTCCGCCGAACGTCGCCGCGACGCCGCCGACCGTCGGCAGCGGATGCTCGCCGGGGAGGACAAGTACCTCCCGCCGCGCGACCGCGGGCCCGTGCGCGCCTACGTCCGCGATCTGGTCGACGCCCGGCGCAACCTGGTCGGGCTGTTCATGCCGCTGGCGCTGGTGCTGATTCTCACGATGTTCCTGACGCCCGCGGTGCAGGCGTATGTGACCTTGGCCATGCTCGTGATGATGGTGTTCATGGCCGGGGAGGGGTTCCTGCTCGGACGGATCGTGAATCGGCGGGTGTCGGAGCGGTTCCCGGATCGGACGGATTCGTCGTTGTCGTTGGGGTGGTACGCGTTCGTACGGGCGTCGCAGATTCGGCGGATGCGGGCGCCTAAGCCGCGGGTTAATCCGGGGGAATCGGTTTGAGGGTGGGGTGAGTCGGCTTGGGGGGCGTTCGTAGTCGACGCGGCGCGTCTGCGCGGGAGGCTTGGTCGTATTGGTTGCGTGCGGGGTGGGTACGGGTTCAGTCGGAGGCTTGGGGTCGGGCGCGGATTGAGCTGAGGGTCGGGCGCTTTCGGTGTGCTGGTGGGTTGTCTACGGGGCCGGTAAGGGTTTGAGTCCGGGCTCGGGTGCGTCAGTTCTGTGCGGGGCGAGTACGGGTTGTTCGAGGCTCGGGGCGCGTGCGTCGATTGTGTGCGGGGCGAGTACGGGTTGGTGCAGCGCTTTCGGGGGGTCCTGGTTGCGTACGGGATGAGTGCGGAGTGGGCCGAGGCCCGGCCGGGCTCGCGGTTCGCGGGGCGGCCGGGCGCGGATCGGCTTGGGGCTCAGCCGTGTTCGCGCATCGAGCCCTGGCCGAGCAGGGACACGATGGCGCGGAGGTCGGCCTCGTGGCGTTCGGCGTCGCGGTCGGTGTGATCGGTCGAGCCGAGCAGCGGCAGGGTCAGGTTGTGCCGCAGGAACAGGGACGGCGCGGCGAGGGCGAGGATCATGGCGACCGCGGCGGCGAGGAGAAGCAGCGAAGCAATCATGGCAGTAATTTTTCGCTCCTGCACTTACCGCCACCAGTGGCAGTTGTGACATTGTTCGTAAAGATTCAGCCACGTAGACTCGACCCATGCTGTCGAAGGTTGCGGTCGTGCTCAACGAGCGCCTGGCCATGTTCGAATTCGGCGTCATCTGCGAGGTTTTCGGCCTGGACCGCAGCGACGACGGCCTGCCCGTCTTCGACTTCCGAGTGTGCGGCGCCGACCCCGGCAAGCCGCTGACCTCGTCGTCTCCCGGAATCTCCGTCACGCCCGAATACGGCCTCGAGGCACTGCTCGACGCGGATCTGGTTGCGGTGCCCGCGTTTCCGGCCGGGGACCGAATGGCCATCGACCCGCGCGTCGTGCATGCGGTGCGGGAGGCCGCGGCGGGCGGGGCGACGGTGCTCACGGTGTGTTCCGGGGCGTTCCTCGCCGGGGCGGCCGGGCTGCTCGACGGGCGGCGGTGCACGACGCACTGGCGCTACGTAGACCAGCTCGCCGAGGCCTACCCGTCGGCGACCGTCGACCCGGACGTGCTGTTCGTCGACGAGGGCCCGCTCATCACCAGCGCGGGCACAGCCGCCGGGATCGACGCCTGCCTGCATCTGGTCCGGCGCGAACTCGGCAGCGCGATCGCCAACAAGATCGCCCGCCGCATGGTCGTCCCCCCGCAGCGCGACGGCGGCCAACGCCAGTTCATCGAGCAGCCCGTCCCCGAATGCCGCGCCGACAGCCTGCGCGACACCCTCGCCTGGATGACCGAACACCTCGACCTCACCCACACCGTCGAGGACCTCGCCGCCCGCTCCGCCATGTCCACCCGAACCTTCGCCCGCCGCTTCGTCGCCGAAACCGGAACGACACCCGTCAAATGGCTGACGAATCAACGCGTTCTGCTGGCCAAGCATCTGCTGGAGGACACGACGCTGGATCTGGAGACGATCGCCGGGCGGTGTGGATTCGGGTCGGGGGCGTTGCTGCGGCATCACTTCCAGCGGGTGGTGGGGATCGCGCCGACGGAGTATCGGCGGAGGTTCGGGCAGCCGTCTTCGGTGGGGTCGTCTTAGGGTTCTGCCGACCGCAGAGGCTCGGCACCACCGGTCTTTCGGCGCTTCGGCAAGTGCGGCCTTCAGAAGGCACGGCAACACAGCCGCACCCTTTATTCGGATCCGCACCCTTTGTAGGGCCATGTAAGGGGTGCGGATCCGAATAAGGGGTGCGGCTGGGGTGGTGTACCTGGGGAAGTGAGCCTTGGTGGGTTGGGGGTTCCTGTTTTCGGGTGGGTGGGGAAGGGAGTGGGGGCTGGTACAGGTGGGCCGGGAGGTGGTGGGGGCTGGTACAGGTGTGCCCGGAGGGGGTGGGGGGTTGGTACCGTGCTCGCGTGTTGAACGATGCTGCGGGCGGGCGGGGATTGCGGACGCTGGTACTCGGCGGGATTCGGTCGGGGAAGTCGGCGTTCGCCGAGCAACTGGCCGGGCGGGCGGGGGCCGTGCGGTATGTGGCTACGGCGTCCGTCGATCCGGGCGATGCCGACTTCGCCGAACGGGTTGCGGCGCATCGTGTTCGGCGGCCGGGGCAGTGGGCCGTGGTGGAGGGGGATCCGGTGGCGGTGCTCGGGGAGCCCGCGCGGATGACATTGATCGATGATCTGGGGACGTGGCTGACCGGGCGGATCGACGCCCGGGGGGCTTGGGAGGCGCCGCGGGGGACGGTGGCGGCGGACCTGGACGCGTTGGTGGCGGCCGTTTCGGATTACTCGGGGGATCTGGTGCTGGTGAGTCCCGAGGTGGGGCTGGGAGTGGTGCCCGCTACCCGGTCAGGGCGGTTGTTCGCCGATGAGATCGGGGAGTTGAATCAGCGGTTGGGGCGGGTGTGCGATGAGGTCTATCTGGTGGTGGCGGGGGTGGCCACGCGGATCAAGCCGGGGGCGTTCGAGGGTTCCGGTGTTCCTGGTTCACGCGAGGGTGAAACCGGTTCGGCGGCAGTCGTTTCCGGTGCTGCGGCGGGGGGAGTTGGGGCGGGTTCTCGCGGGTCAGTGGTATCGGCTTCGGGTGCAGGTGGTTCGGCCGCGGCGGGTTCTGGCGAGCTCAGGGGATCGGGTGGTGAGTCGGTGCCGAGCGAGAGTGGTTCGGCCGCAGCTGGTTTGGGCGAGGCGGGGGTAGCGAGCGGTGAATCAGCTCCGGGTGAAGGTCATTCCGCCGCGGTGATTCCGCGTGCCTCGGGAGTGCCGAGCGGGCGTGAGACGTCGGTGGAGGGCGCGTCCGAATCGGCCTCGGTTGCTGAAAAGCATTCTGATGCAACCGGTTTCGGATCGACGTCGGGACCTGGGTCGCTGGCGCGTGGTGTAGCGGCTACCGGTGAGGATGACGGCGGTGCTGCGGGAGGCGGGCTGAACCGCGAAACTTCTTCGGACGCAACGGATCTCGCGGATTCGAGTCGGGATGCGGGTGGGCAATGGTTCACCGGTGGGGATGAGGTGCCGCAGTTCGGGCCGGTGGTGGCGCCGGACGCCGGGGTGCGGGCGGAGGCCGAGGCTCGGCAGTTGCGGTTGACCAAGCCTGGGGGTGCGCTGGGGCGGTTGGAGGTGTTGGGGAACTGGGTTTCGGCGTGTCAGGGGGTGTGTCCGCCGCGGCAGTTCGAGCGGGCGCGGGTGGTGGTCTTCGCGGGCGATCATGGTGTTGCGCGACATGGGGTTTCGGCGTATCCGAGCGAGGTGACCGCGCAGATGGTCGCCAACTTCCTGGCGGGTGGGGCGGCGGTCAACGCACTGGCCCGGCTGGCGGGGGCGAGTGTGCGGGTGGTCGATATCGCGGTCGGCGGGGATACCGATCCGTCGGTGTCGGCGTACAAGGTGATGCGCGCCAGCGGGAGCATCGATCGGGAGGACGCGCTCAACGAGAAGCAGGTGCGCGCGGCGCTGGCGGCGGGGCGGGGGATCGCGGACGAGGAGATCGACGGGGGTGCGGATCTGCTGATCGCGGGCGATATGGGCATCGGAAACACCACGCCCGCAACGGTTCTCATCGCCACGCTGACCGATACCGAGCCGGTGCTCGCGGTGGGTCGTGGCACGGGCGTCGACGACGCGGGCTGGATGCGCAAGGCCGCGGCCGTCCGCGACGCCATGTGGCGCGCGCGTCCGCATCGCAACGATCCGGTGACGCTGCTGCGCGTCGCCGCCGGTGCCGACTTCGCCGCTGCCGCAGGCTATTTGGTGCGTGCCGCCGCCCGCCGCACGCCCGTGATCCTCGATGGCGTGGTGATCACCGCGGCCGCGCTGGTCGCGGAGATGCTCGCGCCCGGGGCGCGCGAGTGGTGGGTGGCGGGGCACCGCTCCACCGAGCCCGCCCACCAGATGGCTCTCACCAAACTGGGCCTGTCACCGCTCCTCGATATGGACATGCGCCTCGGCGAAGGCTCCGGCGCGCTGACCGCGTTGCCCGTCCTGCGGGCGGCGGTCGCGACGCTCGGGGAGATGGTCACGTTCGACGAGGCCGGGGTGAGCACGGCGGAGGCGCCGAGCGAGGTGGGCTCCTGAGCGGGCGAGCCGAAGGGTTCCGACGCTGGGCGGAGCGGCGATGAACGCCGTGCGGCTCGCATTCTCCTGGTTAAGTGTGCTTCCGGTACGGGGACCGGAATCGGTCGATCGGGATGTGGCGGGGCGGGCCATCGCGCTGGCTCCGGTGGTGGGGATTGTGCTCGGGGCCTTGGCTACGGGTGTGCTGTGGGTTTTGTGCTGGGCGGGTACGGGTTTCGCATCGGCTGGGTTGATCACCGTCGGGATGCTGGCTCTGGTGACGCGGGGGATGCATCTGGACGGGTTGGCCGATACGGCGGATGGGCTGGGGTGCTACGGGCCGCCGGAGCGGGCGCGCGAGGTGATGAAGAGTGGGGGTGTGGGGCCGTTCGGGGCCGTGGCGATGGTGTTCGCGGTGGGGTTGCAGAGCTTCGCGTTCGCGGGGATGGCCGAGGCCGGGCGGTGGTGGGGGGTGGCCGTGGCGGTGGTTGTGGGGCGGGTGGCCGTGGTGCTCGCCTGCCGGGGGTACGCGGCCGCGCCGGGGGCCGGGTTCGGGGCGTTGGTCGCCGATACCCAAGGGTGGGTGATGGTGGTTGGGTGGATCGTAATCGCTTCGGCGGCAAGTGTTTTCGTTGTCCCGCGGCGGTGGTGGCTGGGTGTGGTTGCCGTGGTCGCGGGTCTCGCCGTGGCGTTGTTTGTGGTCCGGCATTGCGTTCGGCGGTTCGAGGGGGTGAACGGCGATGTGCTCGGCGCGGCCGTGGAGATCGCGGTTTCGGTTGCCGCTGTGTCGCTGTCGCTGCATTCGGCTTGAGCGATTTCGAGGACCCGCCAGATTGATCGGCTCCCGGGAAGGGCCGCCCCGTCGGCGGGCGCATCGCGCCTGCCGACAGGGGCGGCCCTGCGCGGGAGTGGGTGGGGCAGGGGAGCCGGTGGGTGATGGGGGTGTTCGTTCAGGTATGGGGGGAGGGCGTGGGCCTGGGGAGTGGGGAGATGGTGAAATTCCTCGAGGTGTGCAGGGAGCGGGTGGGCTTGGGTCGGGTCTGATCCTGCGGGTGTGTCTGTGCCGCAGGGCCTGCCTGGCCCCGTCGGCGGTGCCGAAGGGCGCGACGAGGTGATCGACCCGACTGGTGTGCCCTGGCGGGCACTGGCTGGATTGCTCGTTAGTCGCTGGGCTCGCAGAGGCGCAGGATGTTTTGGAATGGGTCGGTGAGTTGGAGGGTGGGGCCGCCGGGGGCGGATCGGTCTATGGCGGGGCGGAGGGTGGTCAGGTGGTCCTTGGAGCGGAGTTCGCGGTACCAGGGGTCGAGGCCTGCGGTGGCGATCCAGACGACGCTGCCGGGGGTGCCGTCGCCGTGGTGTTCGCTCAGGTCGAGGTGGACCTCGCCGCGGGTTATGCGGAAATAGAGCGGGAGGTCCGGTGCGAAGCGGTGCTCGAAGATCACCTCGAAACCCAGGTAGTCGCAATAGAATCGCCGCGCGATGCGGGAATCGTAGCTGCGCAGTACCGGAACCGTAGTGAGGGGGCGGGGCGTTCTCAGTGCGGCGCTGTAGGTGTTCCAGTCCCGGTAGCCGAGGGTGTGGGCGAGGGTTTCCAGTGCTTGGGCGTGGGTCAGGGTGGCCAGGTCGGCCGATGAGAGGGATTCGCGCAGGGCGCGTGCGGCGCGCTTGGCGGCGTCGACGGTGAGCGGGAACATCACGGATCTCCTTCGGCGAGGCGGAGAAACACCACCGGGAGCTCGCGTTGCCAGCGGTTCTCGGGAGCCTCGGTGTCAGGATTCCGATACGCGACGGACATGACGGCGTGTTCACCGAACCCGAGGAGGGTTGCGAGCGGCAGGTGCGCCAACCTCGGGAGCGATTATGGCACAGCGCGCCGGGTGGTCGGTCTCAGCGATCCGAGCGGGGGCGGGCGAGGGTGAAGGTGTCGATCGCCTTCAGTTCGCTTGTCGGTCCGACCAGCGCGTAATACGTTGCCTTGATGGTGGTTTCGCCGCCGGGGCGGCCGGGGTCGACGTCGAAGGCGCAGAAGCCGTAGGGGTGGTCGGCGTCCTTGAAGGCCGACCACGGGGCCTGTTCCACGACGTAGGTGGGGGACTTCTTACCGGTGGCGGAGTCGACATTGCCGACCTCGGTGATGACGCGGCACTGCTCCCCGGGGAAGAAGAGGGCGTTGGAGGGAACCGAGGTGCCGCCGCCGCCGATCACCAGGTGAACCGTGCCCTTCGAGGTATCGATGCGGTCGGTGCGGGTGTCGGCCGGTTTGGGGGTGAGGGTGTCGGTGCCGAGGACGCCCCGGACGGGGTGGGAGCGTTCGTAGTGGTGTTCGTGGCCGCACAGGACCAGGTCGACCTGGTACTTGTCGAACAGGGGCAGCCATTCCTCGCGGATGCCGCGGTCGGCGCCGTTGAACTTGTCGGCCGAGGAGATGGCGGTCTGGTGCATGAAGACGACCACCCAGTCGATGTCGCGGTCGGCGCGGGCGGCCGCCAATTCGCCCTCCAGCCAACGCTTTTGGGCGCCCCCGGAGTATCCCCGTACATAAGTGTTCCCGGCGTCCTGGTGACAGATGTCGTCGTTGGCGAGGGCGATCACGCGCATGCCGCCGACGGTGAAGGAGTACCAGAGGCCGCGGGTCAGGTCGTCGCCGCGGTTCTCGGGGACGGTGAAGTAGGTCTGGTAGGCGGCGTAGCCGATGGGCCCGTTGCCGAGTTCGTTCTCGTGGTTGCCCGCGGCGGGCATCCAGGGGCGGTAGCGGGCCGAGCGGGAGTTGTTGGCCCACCAGTCGTCCCAGGTCCGTACCCGATCCGTAGCGAGATTGGCGTAGCAGAGGTCGCCGTTGACGAGATTGAACAGCGGGGCCAGTCGTTCGATGCCCGCGGTGACGTCGCCCGCGAAGGGGGAACCGAGGTTGTCGTTGACGAATTTGCCGTTGTCGAGCTTGCCGAGGGTGGGGGTGCCCTGGTCGCCGAAGCTGGTGAAGCGGAAGGCCGCTCGTCCCGCGGGGGCGGTGCGCAGGGTGCCGAGTTCCGGGGGCGCGCCGTCGTGTCCGGCGGCGTAGACGTAGTCGGTGCCCGGGGTGAGTCCGGTGAGCCGCGCGTGGTGGGCCTGGACCTCCGTACCCGATTTGGCGTCGCGATAGGTGCGGGTCCGGGCGCGTACCACCGTGCCGAACCCGTCCGTAGCCGTCCCGTACCGAACCTTCGGATCGGTCACCGATCCGACCGTGTGCCAGGACACCACCGCCTCCCGTGCCGCGTCGGCCCCGAATTGCAGATGCAGCCCCGAAACCCGCGGCGCCGCAGCCCGATCCGGCCCGATCAGCATCTCCGCCGACCGAGGCCAATGGTCCTGCCCGCTCGGCTCGCTCCGCTGCGACGCCGTGGCCCCGGCCCCCGCCGCCAGCCCCGCGATCGCCGCCACCCCCGAAGCCCCGAACAACCACCGCCGACTCACGGTCTGCTCGGAACTGCCCGCACCCTCGGATTCCCGCTCGGTCATGCCCTTCAGCTAAGCCGCCCCCGGTTCAGGGTCCGTCACAACCCGGCGAATTGCAGGTGAACGTAGGCCCCGGCGAAAAGCGCGCCGGGGCACAGGGGGTGGAGCTCCTGCCGGGGCAGAGGGGGTGGGAGCGCCTGCCGGGGCAGAGGGGTGTGAGCGCCTGCCGGGGCAGAGCAGAAGCCATGCCGGGTGCAGGGGCTGTGAGCGCCTGCCGGGGCAGAGGAGAGGCCATGCCGGGTGCAGGAGGTGGGGGTGCCGGGTGCAGAAGGTGGGGGTGCCGGGTGCAGGAGGTGGGGGTGCCGGGCACAGAAGGAGAGTGCTGGGCGCAAGAGGCCAAGGCGCTGGGGCACGAGGTGAGGGCGCCGGGGGACGGGAGGTGGGGGTGCCGGAGCCGTGGGAGGTGGGGGCCCGGGCAGGGGGTGTGTGCCCGGGCGAACCTCTACAGCCGGACCGGGTAAGTCGGTTCCTGGATGTCCGGCTTGATGCGGTTTTCCACGAAGATGCCGTGCCAGATCATGAAGACCAGGAGGGTCCAGAGGCGGCGGCTGTGGTCGGTGGTGCCGGAACGGTGTTGGGCGAGCATGGATTTGATCGCCGGTTTGTCGAGGAGGTGGTCGGTTTGGGAGTCGGCTATCTGGGTGGCGGCCCAGTCGTGGAGTTCGGGGCCGCGCAGCCAGTGGCGGAGGGGGACGGGGAAGCCGAGTTTGGGGCGGTGCAGGACGTGCGGGGGGACGATCGTCTCGAGGGCCCGGCGCAGGGCGTACTTGGTGGTGTCCTTGGTGATCTTCTGGTCGAACGGGATCTGTTCGGCGACGCGGAACACCTCGGGGTCGAGGAAGGGGACCCGCAGTTCGAGGGAGTTGGCCATGGTCATCTTGTCGGCCTTGACCAGGATGTCGCCGCGCAGCCAGGTGAACAGGTCCAGATGTTGCATGCGCGCCACCGGATCCCAGCCGCGGGAGCGGTCGTAGATGGGCGCGGTGACGTCCTGATGGGTCCACTCGGGGCGGAAGTCGCGCAGCACGGCCCGCAGCTGCTGATCGGAGAAGCTGCGCGCGTTGCCGTAGTAGCGCTCCTCGAGCGGCAGCGATCCGCGATGCAGCAGGCTCTTGCCGCGCGTGCCCTCGGGAATCCGCTCCGACAGCCTGCCCGCCAACCGGCGCACGCCGCGCGGCAGATACTCGAAGGGCTTGAGCGACAACGGTTCCCGATAGATCGTGTACCCGCCGAACAGCTCGTCGGATCCCTCGCCCGACAGCACCACCTTGACGTGCTTGCGCGCCTCCTTGGCCACGAAGTACAGCGGCACGAGCGCCGGATCGGCCACGGGATCGTCGAGGTACCAGACGATTTCGGGAATCGCGTTGGCGAAGTCCTCGGGACTGACCACGCGAATGTAATGCTTGGCCCCGATCGCCTCGGCGGTCTCAGCGGCGACGTCGGCCTCCGAATACCCCTCCCGCTCGAACGCCGAGGTGAACGTCAGCAGATTCGGATTGTGCCGAATCGCCAGCGCCGCAATGGCCGTCGAGTCGATGCCGCCGGACAGGAACGAGCCGACGGTCACGTCCGCGCGCATGTGCTTGGCGACGGAATCCTCGAGCACCGCCGCGATCTCGCGGTAGCGCGCCTCCTCGGATCCGGCCGCGAACGGCCGCACCCGGAACTTCGGCTCGAAATACCGTTCGCTGGAAGGCTTCTCACCCGGCGACAACGTGGCGTAGCAGCCCGACTCGAGGCGGCGGATGTCCGCGTGCAGCGATTCCGGCTCCGGCACGTACTGCAACACCGTGTAGTGCTCCAGCGCCCGCACATCCAGCTCGTCCGAAAGGCCCAGCGGCGCAAGCAGTTCCAGCAGCGACTTCTTCTCGCTCGCCCACGCGGTGCCGCGCGGCCCGGTCGCCAGGAACAGCGGTTTGATCCCGAACGGATCGCGCGCGAGCACCAGCCGCCGAGTCTCGCTGTCCCACAACGCGAACGCGAACATCCCGCGCAGTCGCGCGAAAGCCGCTGTGCCCCAATGGTGATAGGCCGCGACGATGGCCTCACCGTCGCCCTCGGTGTGGAACACCGCGTCGTGCTCGGCGCGCAACTGCTCGCGCAGCTCGAGATAGTTGTAGATCTCCCCGTTGAACGCCAGCACGTAGCGGCGCGGATTGTCCGGCGGCCCCCAGAACAGCGGCTGATGCGAATGCTCGATATCGATGATCGACAGCCGGTTGAACCCGAGGATCAGGTCCCCGTCGTGCCACGTGCCCCGCTCGTCCGGGCCGCGGTGCCGACCGCAGTGGAGGGCGTCGTAGACCCGCTGGACGACATCGTCGGTCGCGCCGTCGGCGGTCAGAAATCCGAGCAGTCCACACACTGCGGGGGGAACCTCGTTTCGGGATCGGGGGACGGACGGTGGCCGGTGGTCTTCGAGTATGCCGTAGGTACGGGATTCGCGCTGGGCCCGGTGTGTCGAAATCGACCCGGTCACAACACAGCACCCGGTTTGGTCTACGCTGCGTAGTACTCGGGAACTCCGGGGATGCGCCGTGCGTTGCGCCGGTTCGCCCGCGAGTGCCCCGAACGAGCTGAAACCGCGTCGCCCGCAGGTCGGGCGGCGTCGAGTCGGATAGACGACCAGGAAGGCGTTGAGCGTGGCGCACAAGGCGAGCGAAGCGATAGGGGCACGACCCGGCGGAGGCGCTACCTCCGGCCGGGGCCGCATCCTTCGGCGGGCCGGGCTGGCGGTGTCCATGGGGATCACCGTGCTGCTCGTCTCGGGCTGCTCGATCGACAACCCCGTGCTTCGGTTCGGCTGGCCGACGGGCGTGACCCCGCAGGCCACCAAGATGCGGGAACTGTGGACCTGGTCGGTCGTCGCCGCCCTGCTGGTGGGTGTGCTGGTGTGGGGGTTGACCTTCTGGACGGTCGCCTTCCATCGCAAGAAGCCGAATTCGCCGGAGTTCCCGCGGCAGACCGGCTACAACGTGCCGTTGGAGCTGACCTACACCGCGATCCCGTTCGTCATCATCGCGGTGCTGTTCTACTTCACCGTGGTCGTGCAGAACTACGTGCACGAGAAGGTCGGCAATCCGGACGTGGTCGTCGACGTGACCGCCTTCCAGTGGAACTGGAAGTTCGGCTACCAGAAGGCCGTGCTCGCCGGTGGTCAGGTGTATGACGGTGTCGACCAGACCCGCCAGGGCCTCGACGACAAGATCATCGAGGAGTACAAGGAGCGCACCGCGGACGGCCACCCGCAGCCCGGCCCGGTGCACGGCAAGCCCGCCAACGACATCACCTACCTGCACTACGACAAGGTCGAGACGGTCGGTTCGAGCACCGAGATCCCCGTGCTGGTGCTGCCGACCAACAAGATCGTCGAGTTCCAGCTCGCCTCCGCCGACGTGATCCACTCCTTCTGGGTGCCGGAGTTCCTGTTCAAGCGGGACGTCATGCCCAACCCCAAGGAGAACCACTCCGACAACACCTTCCAGATCACCAAGATCGAGCGGGAGGGCGCCTTCGTCGGTCGCTGCGCGGAGATGTGCGGTACCTTCCACTCGATGATGAACTTCGAGGTCCGCGCGGTGTCGCCGGAGAAGTTCGAGCAGTACCTGAAGGCGCGCGAGGCGGGTAAGACCAATGCGGACGCGCTGGCCGCGATCGGCGAATCGCCGGTGGCGACCACGACCCACCCGTTCGAGACCGAGCGCACCGCCCGCGGCGGAAGCTCCTCCTAGAGCAAGCGAGGACTGATCTGACATGAAGGTCGAAGCACGCATCTTCGAGCTGCTCACGGTGTTCTTCATCATCGTGGCGGTCGTCTACGCCTTCTTCACCGGCCAGTCGCGTACCGGCGTCGAGTGGGCCGGAACCACCGCGATCGTGCTGACCGCGGGGCTGACCCTGATCGTCGGCACCTACTTCCGGTTCGTGGCGCGCCGGTTGGATCTGCGTCCCGAGGACTACGAGGACGCCGAGATCGTCGACGGCGCGGGCGATCTGGGCTTCTTCTCGCCCGGCAGCTTCTGGCCCATCCTGATGGCCGCCTCGGGTTCGATCACCGCGATCGGCTTCGCGTTCTTCCAGCCGTGGCTGATCGGGCTCGGTGTGATCTGCGTGCTGACCTCGGTGGGTGGGTTGGTGTTCGAGTACCACTTGGGTCCGGAGAAGCACTGACGTTGGTGTTCGAGTACTGCTCGGGTCCGGAGAAGCACTGACGCCCTGGTTCTAGCACCCTGGGTTCCGAGCCGCACTGACGCCCTTCCCGTACACGAGGAACGCCCGGTCGAAATCGACCGGGCGTTCGGCGTTTTCGGGGCGGTCAGTCGGCGGCGTGGTAGCGGCGGGCGCGCTCTACGAGGCAGATCTCGTCGATGCCCGCGTCGATCTCGCGCAGCACCTCCGGCATGCCGGACCGGGCCGAGTAGGTGGTGCCGGTGGGGCGCAGGCGGCAGGTGAACGAGATGAATCCGTGGTCCTCACCGGACAATTCGTGCAGGTACGGGGAACGTACGCCGTAGGTGAGGGCCGAGATCACGGTGAACGCGCCGTTGCGCTCGCGGTGGTCGGTGAGCAGATCGTGCAGCTGATGGAACACCGAGGTGTAGGTCGACAGCGGCGCGAACACCGCGACGCGATAGGCCGGTCCGCGTTCGGAGGATGTCACGACCGTGTCGGCGAGGTATTCGGCGTCGCGCAGGGTCAGCACCTTCGGCGAGAACATCAGCGCGCCCGCGGCGGCGTTGCGGACCGGCATCCCGGCCGGGCCCCGCGCGGCGGAGGCGATGGCGCCCAACGACTTCCGGGCCCGGGCGCCGAGTTCGCGGCGCGCCCGCAGCGACGGGGTGGCGGTGGTCGGGTGCAGGCTCGACCACTGGCCGAAGCGCACGGTGCCGAGCTGGACGTGACCCGTACCGACGGGACGCGAAACCCGTAGCGGGGCCGTATCGACCCAGCGGCCGACCTGGAGCATGGCGTCGCCGGGCTTGACGATCTCGGCGAGGGAGTGCTCGACGAAGGTGTCGAAGTCCAGGAAGCGGTGCGCGTCGGAGGTCAGCCAGGTGCGGTCCTTGTCGACCTCGACCGCCTCGAGGGTGAGCGCGGTGATGATCCCGGCGCGGCCGCCGCTGCCGAGGATGCGGCGGAACCGGTCGGTGTGGTGGTTGCGCCCGCAGGTGCCGAATCTGCCCTCGGGATCGACGTATTCGAGGGAGACGACGTTGTCGCTGAACATGCCGTAGCGGTGGGAGGCGCCGCTGAGCCCGCCGACGGCCGCGAATCCGCCCGCGGTGATCTCGCGGTGGTCACCGACGATCGGCAGGCCCAGCCCGTGCGCGCCCAGCGTGCGGTCGATATCGGACAGCCGCGCCCCGGCCTGCACGCGGACCAGGCGAGCGTCGGCGTCGACGGCCTGCACCCGGTTCATCCGGCGCAGCGACAGCACCACGCGGCGGTCCGGTGGACCGAGCTCGTCCTCCGCGGTGGGCTCCCCGCCGTACACGGTCAGCGGCTGGGGCCGCGAATCGCGAACTGTGCGAACGACATCCGCGGTATCGCGGGGTAGATATTCCTCCGGCAGGGCGGCCAACGTCGTGCTCATGGCCCCACAGCTAACCACACCCGGGTTACCTTCGTCTGCCCCGAACCCAGCGGTCCGGCGGCGACCGTGGTGAGAGGGTGTGGGTGGCGTGAAAGCGCGAATCCGGCGGCCGTGGTGAGGGGGTTCGGGTGAGGTGAAAGGGCGAGCCCGGTGGCGTGGTGAGTGGGTACGCGTGGCGTGAAAGGGCGAGCCCGGCGGGGTGGTGAGTGGAAACGGGTGTCGTGAAAGCGCGAATCCGGCGGGGCCGGTGAGTGGGTACGGGTGACATGAAGGCGTGAATCCGACGGCTGTGGTGGGTGGGTACGGGTGCCGTGAAGGGGCGAAGCCCGGCGGCCGCGGTGAGGGAGTGCGGGTGGCGGGAAAGGGCGACGGTCGGGTCAGGCGGGGGTGGGTTGTTCGGTGGGGTGGGGCTTGGTGGTGATGGGGCGGGGGATGGGGGTTGTGAGGAACAGGGTTGTGCCGAGGATGGTGGTGAGGGTGAGGTCCGGGAGGATGAGTAGGAGGGTGCGGGTTTGGTGGATGTCGGCGACGAAAAGGGTTGCCAGGACGGACGCGATGGTGTTGTTGGCCGCGTGGGCGACCGTGGATGGCCAGACACTGCCGGTCCACAGACGTAACCAGCCCAGTAGCGTGCCGAAGATGGCGCAGAAGGGGATGTAGGCGAGGGCCGCCCAGGCGCCGAGGTCGGTGAAGCCGTAGCCGAGCAGGGTCAGGGGGGCGTGCCACAGCCCCCAGACCACTCCGGTGGTGATCAGCGCGATCGGGACGCCGAGGCGGTCGGTCAGGCGCGGCAGTAGCCAACCGCGCCAACCGATCTCCTCGCCCAGGGCGAGCGGGACCATTTGCAGCACGCTCACGAACACGCCCATGACGAGCATCGCGCAGGTGGTCTCGGCGCTGTAGCGGGCGCCCAGGTCGAGCCAGCCGAATCCGGTATCGACGAGGAAGCGGACGAGGGGGAACAGGGGCATCGTCAGCCAGACGACGAGGACGGTCAGCAGGGTGCGCCGCGGGCGGTGGCCGAGGTCGAGTCCGACGCCGGAGACGAAGTCCCGCAGCGGAATTCGGCGTAGTCGCCAGACGACCAGGGTGGCGATAGTGGGGGCGAGCATCATGACGGCGGCGCCCGGGGGCAGCCAAGGCGAGGTCAGGCCCTGCCCGTCGAGCCACGGGCCCGCGGCGACGATCCACGCCGTCCCGTAGGCCACCGCTGCGAAGACCGCGAAGTCGCGGCGCGAAATGGTCATCGATTCCCCCTCGGTCGAAAGCTCCCTTTCTACCAGGGCGATTCGGGTCGTGTCCCGGGCACGAACTGTGACATGCGGATCAGTCGCTTGTGATCGCGGGCGGTGGGCGGTTAGCTCACGGTATGAGCACGGTTCTCGTGACCGGGGGCACCGGCGCCCTCGGTAAGCGGATTGTCGAGCGGCTGCGGGTACAGGGGCACGAGGTGCGGGTGCTGTCGCGGCGCGAGGGGGCCGGAACCCATGTGGGGGACCTGACCACCGGCGAGGGGGTGCGGGCGGCCGTCGACGGCGCGGAGCTGATCGTGCACGCCGCCTCCGACACCCGCCGGGTCGGCAAACCCGATGTGGCCCAGACCCGCAACCTCCTGGCGGCCTCCGGTACGGTCCGGCACCTGCTGTACGTCTCGATCGTCGGCATCGACCGCATCCCCATGCGCTACTACCGCAACAAGCTCGCCTGTGAGAACCTGATCACGGGAAGTCTTGTGCCGCATACGATCCTGCGCGCAACGCAGTTCCACGACCTGATCGCCGCCGGGCTGCGCGCGGCGGAACGGCTGCCGATAGCGCCGCTGCCCCTGGACTTCCGCTTCCAGCCCGTCGCCACCGAGGACGTGGCACTGCGGATCGCGGATCTGGTCGCCGGTGACCCGCTGGGACGGGCGCCGGACATGGGCGGACCGGAGGTGCTGACGTTCGGTGAGATGACCGAGGTGTGGCGCGCGCGTCGGGGCAAGCCGCGGCGAGTGGTGCGAATTCCGTTGTGGGGGCGGGTGGCTCGCGGACTACGGGCGGGGTACGACTTGTGTCCGGAGCAGCGGGACGGGGTGCGGACGTGGGAGGAGTTTGTGGCGTCCGACGCGGGGGTGCCGTACGGGCGGAGGTAGTGATCGAGGTCGTCCCCGGGGGACGACCTCGAGTCCGTTCACCCCGTGTGGGTGGAGGGAGTCCTTCGCGCTACGCGGCTACGAGTTCGGTTCGGGGGTCGAGAGCGAGTCTGGTGTGGCGGCCGTCGATATCCAGGATCGCGTTGATCGGGCCCCGGGCGGGGTGGTCGGATTCGGTGGCGAACCAGATGCGGTCGGTGTCGGCCAGGATGAGGAGGCCGTCGTGGTCGCCCAGGGGTGCGAACGTCGGTAGTTGGGGCGGGAAATGGGGGAGGGCGAAGGTTTCGTCCAGGGTCGCCACCGCCGCGGGGAGGTCGGCGACGCCGATGCCGATCTCGCTGATGGACAGGAGGCGGGGGGTGCGGCCGTCCGCGCCGCGTTCGTGCGAGTGTGCTTGGCGGGCAATGTATTCCAGGACGATGTCGTCGGGGCCGCGGAAGTAGATCGAGCGGGAGGACCAGCCGGGCGGGCCGTCGACGATCTCCTCGCCGTTGACCCGAATGGGGTCGAGGCGGTCGCGGAGCCAGGTGTAGGCGAGGTCGAGACCTTGCGGGGGGATGTCGAAGGCGAGGTGGTGTACACCGTCGAACTCCGGGCCCTGGGTGATCACCAGACGGCTCGTGCCGATGGTGATGCGGAGCCCGGAGGGGGTGGTGTCGACGGGTAGGTTCAGGACGTCGCGGTAGAAGGTGAGATTCTCGTCGAGATCCGTTGCGGTGATGGTCACTTCGCGAATGTGCATGGGTCCTCCGTTCGTCGCGTCCGACGGTAGAACCTCGAGTGCGGTTCAGGTCAACTGCGCCACGTGGTAGGCGATGCCGTTCTCGATCAGATAACCCGAGCCGACGCAGACGATGTCGTTGAGCCAGCCGTACTTCGGTGATCCGGTCTCGAAGAGGGGCGTGGTGCGGAAGTAGTAGCGGGCCGGGTCGATGTGGTGGCGGGTTGCGGTGTCGGCGAGGTCGGCGCGGACGTCCGGGGGGATCACCCAGCGGCCGCCGTAGGTCATGTGGATGAGGTGGTCGTCGTCGGTGCGGAGGGTCAGGCGGACGTCGAGCGACATGGTGCCGTCGGCGCGGTAGAGGGCCCAGTCGCCGCCGCCGGGGAGGACCTCGCCGCGCAGGCGGGGGCCGTGGAAGGTGCCGCGCGAGGCGGGGTAGAGGGTGCGGCGGCCGAGGGGGCCGGGGCCGAATTTCAAGGGGGGTTCGAGGTCGACGGTGATGTCGAACAAGGGGGTGGTGGTGATCGGGGGGACGGCGCGGACGCGGGTGTCGGGGGTCATCGATCCTTCTCAGACGAGGGCGGGTTCGCCGAACAGCTTGTGCCGCACGGCATTTGTCGAGACGCCCGACTGGGCGCAGAGGGTAGAGAGATCGAAGAAGAACACTTCCTCGGCAATCAGGTCGTCGGCGAAGGTGAACCGGATGAAGACGGGGAGTTCGGCGCGGCGGCCGTTGGGAGTGACGCCGAAACGTGTTGTGCTCATGGTCATTCGGGCGGTTCCCCAGCAGACGAGGGTGTGGCCGTTGTCGGCGTGGGAGTCGAGGGTGACCTCATAGTCGGGGAAAGTGGTGAAGAAGGATGCCAGGGTCTTCTCGGTGGCGGCGCGGCCGTGGGTGGTGGTGCCGAAAGGTGGTGTGTGCAAGGTGAATTCGGGGTGGAGGAGGGTGAGGGCGGCGGGGATGTCTTGGCGGCTCTTGGCTTCGGCGAGGGCTTGGGCGAGGGCGAAGCGGGGGGAGGGCATGGAGGGAAGAATACGTACGGGCGTATGTAAAGGCAAGACTTCGGGGAGCCGAGAGGAGGGCCGGCGCGTCTTATAGTGCGTAGAGGGGCTCGACGTGAGGAGGGGTGGATGGTCGACGGACTTCAGGTGGACCCCGCGCGACTACGTGCGGCGGCCCGATTCATCGCCGAGAAGGCGCAGACCATCAAGACTCGGGTGCAAGAGCTCGATCGCACGGTGGGTCGGGAACTGCTGGCCGACGGATGGCAGGGCAAGGCCGCCTCGGTCTACGACGAATCGTGGATCGAATGGAAGCGCGGGGCGGACGAGATCGTCGCCGCCCTGGAGTCGTCGGCGTCCGGTTTGGCCGATGCCGCCAACCGGTACGAGATGCAGGACAATGCCGGACGTGATTCGATCACCGGAACCCAAGGCCGGGGATGAAACATGTTGGACGACTTCAGCTTTCGTGTGGACCTGCAACAGCTCGATGACGCGATCGCGGCCATGGGCAAATTCGGTACGGAGGTCGACGGCTGGCTTCGGGAGGTCGATCAGCACATCGCCGATCTCCATCTCTCGTGGTCGAGTCGGGCCGCCGACGTGCAGCGCGAGGCGCACGCCAAGTGGTTGGCGGGAGCGGCCGAAATGCGGCAGAACCTCGACGAACTGCGCGAGGTGGCGCGCCGGGCGCACGCCAACTACTCCGCCGCCGTCGACACCAACACGCGGATGTGGCCCCAATGACCTCGCCGACGGTGCCGTTGATCGTCTGCCGTGCGGGCGAATACCACTCCGCCGGTGAGGTTTTCGGGCAGATGGCGAGCGATGCCATCGCGACGCATTCTCCGTTGGTGGCGGTTCTGGCGGCGAACGCGGGGATGGCGGGGAGTGACAGCGTGGGGCGGGAGTGGGCGAGTTCCTACGATCAGGCGGCGCAGTTGGCGGTCTCGGCGTCGTCGAAGCTGGCTACGGCGTGTGGGCAGGTGCGGGATCTGATCGTGGTCGGAGCCCATAATCATCAGGTCGCCGAGGCGGCCTCCAATCCTCGAGGAACGGAACTACCGCCGCCTCCGGCGCTGTCGCCGGATCCGTGTCTACCGGACACGGCGGCCTCGGCAGCCGGGAACGGTATTCCCGAGCCGTTCGGATGGTCGATCATCGAGAACGCGGTCGGGTGGGCCTGGCCCAACGGGCATCAGGACAAACTCGAAGCCGCGAAAGTGGCTTGGCAGACCGCGTCTCGGGATTTCCGGACCGTCGCCATGCAAGCTCCCCAAGCGGTGGAACTGCTTCGAAACCAGCAGTCTCCCGAGATCGACGTCAGCGTGCGGACGTGCACGGACCGGCAGGCCGATCTGCTGGCACTGGCCGATGTCTGTCAGGTGCTCGGTGACGCGTGCGGTGAGTACGCGCACTACCTGGACGAGGCGCACCACAAGATACTCGAAGAGCTGAAGGGGCTCGTCCTCGAAACAGCTGCGGGGGAGGTAGCTTTTGCTGTTCTCACGCCATTCACGGTGACCTTGTCGGAATGGGTGGGAAACGCCGCCATGGCGGGGCGAATCGCGATACGCGCGCGGCGGGTCGCGACGATTATCGGGGAACTCGCCGCGCGAGTGGCGCGCCTCGTCGCCACTGCCGTCAAGCCGCTCGTGGAACGGCTCGGACCGCTGTTCGACAAGGTTCGCAACTGGGTCGAGGCTGCCAGGATAAGGCTGACTCCGTTTGCGCGGCGCGAGGCCGTTTCGGCAGATGGGCGACTGTTCTCTCGAATGGGGGCACGCAGCAACCGAGAGATCATGGAGAGCGGAGATCATCTACCCATGACTCAGGAGACCATTCAGGAATATGCGCGCCGGGCCGGGATCGATCTACGGGGTGTGCGGGTGGATGTGGCGAATTCAGCGGAGGATATTCGGTACTACGATATGATGGGTGCCAGCGCGAGCACCGGGCCCGGCCATATCGCCTTGGCTCCCAGTGCATTTGCCGACGAAGAGGCGCTGTTGCGGAATCTCGTCCACGAACGGGTGCATATCGAACAGTACGCCCAGGGGCGGATCGGCTCGGCTGTGGCCGATGAGTTGGAGAGCGAGGCCTATCGGGCCGACGAGGAATTCTGGCAGCGTTTCGTTTCCGGGAAGGGTGAATAGGCCGTGAGTGAATTCCATGTCGAAGAGATCTTTCCAGTGAGTTTCCGGCCGACGCCGTTCGTCGTGGGACGGGCGGTCGGTGACTTCGCGGTCGGTGAGCACGTGGAGCTGCGCAAGAAGGACGGGACGGTCCATCGGGGAACTTTGGAGGCGCTCGACCTTCATCGTCCCGCGGCGGGGAAGTTCTCGTTGGTGTTCTCCGGCGAAGTCTCCGCCTGGGTGGAGCCGGGTGACGTCATCTACTCCACTGATCCGGATCAGGGCATGTCGTGACTGTCGACTTTCGCGAATGGGAGCGGATTCTGCGGCGGGAACTCGCCGAGATCGAACAGCGTGGTGAGGGCTTTCGGGAAGTGCTCGGCGCCGTGCGGGGCCGCGCCGAGGTTCGCGGAGTTCTCGTCGAGGTCGACGCCACCGGGGACATCACCGACATGCGGCTCCCGCCCGGGGTGATGCGCTGGCACAGTGCGCAACTCGCGGACGTGATTCGCGACTGCCATCGTCGGGCGCGTGCCGATGCGAAGAGCCGGGTGGAGCAGGTCGTGGAGCGTGCTGATCCCCGTCTGCGCGGGCCGTTGCGGGAACTGATCGGGCGGCGGGAACCGGCAAAGGGCGGTCGACCCCGGCGCGCGCTGACCGAGGAGGAGATTCAAGCCGCCGATGACGAGTACTTTCGGTGGCGGAATCGGAGTGGGTGGCTGGAGTAGGGAACTATTGGGGGAGTGCGGATTTCGTGATGTGGGCGGCTGTTTCTCGGACGGCCTCGCCCATTTTCTGTAACTCCTCGGCCGACAGGAGGCGGTCCGGGCAGGCTACTACCGTGGCCGAGACTGTTTCCGGGGTGAGGAAGATGGGGGCGGCTACTGTGACTACCGCGTTTTGCGGGCCCAGTTCGTCGGGGAGGTAATCGATCGAGATGAGGTCCGCGATCATGGCGTTGAGGCGGTTGCGGAGGGGGTCGGTTACGGGGGAAGTGCGGAGGGTCGCTAGGGCTTCGAGCATGGGGGCGGATTCGTCGGCGAGGCGTTCCACGGAGTAGCCGCGGGTGCGGACGGCGGTGAGGACCGCGCGGAGGCGGTCGCGGTGGGCGGGGTCGGATGAGGCGAGCCAGGATTCGCGGGTGGCGGCGGGGGCCCAGGCGGCGAATTCGCGGGCCACGGGTGGGGCGAGGGGGAGGCGGCGGCCGGGGCGGATCCAGGGGACCGAGGGGGTGCCGAGGACCTCGGTGATGAGGATGGTGTCGTTGTCTCGTTCGGCGAGGAAGACCGGAACATCAAGGCGCGCAACGAGTTCGCGCAGGGGGTCCTGGGCGAGGCGGCGGAGGGGGAAGGCGGATTCGGCGCGGCGGGCGAGGGTGACCAGGCCGAGGCTGAGGGTGTAGTTGCCGGCGGGGTCGCGGGCGGTCCAGCCGTCGGCGGTGAGCTGGGTGAGCACGGCGTGGGCGGTGGCGCGGGACATGCCGGTGTCGCGGACGATACGGGCCAGCGACAGGTGCTCGGTGGGGCGACGGGCCAGTAGTTCGATCACCCGGACGACGCGATGGGTGGGCGGGGACGCCGCCGCGGGGTCCTTTTCTGGAACAGGTTCTTGACCGGCGTGGCTGGCGCGGCCTATCGTCGGTGTCACAATATCGAACGATATCGTCGAATATTCGACAGTGCAAGTGGGAGAGGGCTGTGCGGACGGGATATGAGCTCTCGCATCTGGGGGCGTTGGAGGCCGAGTCGGTCCACATCTTCCGAGAGGTGGCGGCGACGTTCGAGCGGCCGGTGCTGCTGTTCTCCGGGGGCAAGGATTCGGCGGTGATGCTGGAGTTGGCGCGCAAGGCCTTCTGGCCCGCGCCGTTGCCGTTTCCCTTGCTGCACATCGACACCGGGCACAACTTCGACGAGGTGATCGAGTTCCGGGATCGGACCGCGGCGCGGCTGAACGCGCGGCTGCTGGTGGGCTCGGTGCAGGACGACATCGATGCGGGCCGGGTGGTCGAGCGGCCGGGCGAGACCCGCAATCGGTTGCAGACGACCACGCTGTTGCGGGCGATCAACGAGAACAGGTTCGACGCGGTCTTCGGCGGGGCGCGCCGGGACGAGGAGAAGGCCCGCGCCAAGGAACGGGTGTTCAGCTTCCGCGACGAGTTCGGAGCGTGGGAGCCGCGGGCGCAGCGGCCGGAGATCTGGAATCTCTACAACGGGCGGCACCGCGCGGGCGAGCACATCCGGGTCTTCCCGCTGTCGAACTGGACCGAACTCGACATCTGGGAGTACATCGATCGCGAGGCCGTGGAGCTGCCGTCGCTGTACTACGCGCATCGTCGCGAGGTGGTGCGTCGCGACGGAATGTTGTTGGCCGCCAACCGTTTCGTGACGCCCCGCCCGGACGAGGAGGTGTTCGAGACGACCGTGCGCTTCCGCACCGTCGGCGACGCCACCTGCACCGGCTGCGTGGAGAGCGAGGCCGCCGATCCGGTGGCGGTGATCGCCGAGACCGCGGTCACCCGGCTGACCGAACGCGGGGCGACCCGCGCCGACGACCGGATCTCCGAGTCCGGCATGGAGGACCGCAAGCGGGAGGGCTACTTCTGATGAGCCGCAACCTACTTCGACTCGCGACCGCCGGGAGCGTGGACGACGGCAAGTCCACCCTCATCGGGCGGCTGCTCTACGACTCGAAGAACCTGTTCACCGATCAGCTCGCCGCCATCGAGCGGTTCAGCACCCAAAGGGGCGACGCCGCAACGGATCTCGCGCTGGTGACCGACGGGCTGCGGGCCGAGCGCGAACAGGGCATCACCATCGACGTGGCCTACCGATACTTCAGCACGCCGCGGCGCAAGTTCGTCATCGCCGACACTCCCGGGCACGTGCAGTACACCCGCAACATGGTCACCGGCGCGTCCACCGCGGATCTCGCGCTGATCCTGGTCGACGCGCGCAAGGGCGTGATCGAGCAGACCCGGCGGCACGCCTTCCTGGCCGCGCTGCTGGGGGTGCCGCACATGGTGGTGTGCGTGAACAAGATGGATCTGGTCGGGTGGTCGCGCGAACGCTTCGACGAGATCCGCACGGAATTCGCGGATTTCGCGGCCAAACTGACGGTCGGCGATCTGAGCTTCGTGCCGGTGTCGGCGCTGCTGGGCGACAATGTCGTCGAGCCGTCGGAGCGGATGACGTGGTTCGCGGGGCCGCCGCTGCTGCGTCATCTCGAGGACGTGCACATCGCGTCGGACCGCAATCTCATCGACGCCCGGCTGCCCGTGCAGTACGTGATACGCGCCGACGGGCACCGCGCCTACGCGGGGACCGTGGCGGGCGGCATCTTCAAACCGGGCGACGAGGTGGTGGTGCTGCCGTCCGGGCGCTCGACGCGGGTGCGCCGGGTGTGGGGGCCGGGCGGGACGAAGGTGGACGAGGCGTTCACCGGGATGTCGGTCTCGCTGACCCTCGACGAGGAGCTCGACGTCGGGCGCGGAGACATGTTGGCGCGCCCGGGGAATCGGCCGCATCTGGATCGCGATCTGGACGCGATGGTGTGCTGGTTCGCCGACGACGCCGTGCTGCGGCCCGGGGCGGAGTACACCATCCGCACCGCCGCGCAGACCAGCGCCGTGCGCGTCACCGAGCTGGACTACCGCCTCGACGTGAACACGCTGCATCGCGAGGTCGGCGCGGAGAGCCTGGCGCTCAACGACATCGCGCGGTTGTCGTTGCGTTCCCGTACCCCGCTGATGTTCGACCCGTACCGGGACAATCGCCGCACCGGGAGCTTCATTCTCGTCGACGACGCCACCCATCAGACAGTGGCCGCGGGCATGATCCTGGCCCGCGACACCGGTGCGCGGACCGGGGCGAGCGAGGTCGTCTGGCACAGCTCGTCGGTGGAGCGGACCGGGCGGCCGCATCGGGGTGCGACGGTGTGGCTGACGGGGTTGTCCGGATCCGGAAAGTCCACGGTCGCAGTCGAATTGGAGCGTCAGCTGGTGGCCGCGGGGCGGCCGGCGTATCTGCTGGACGGGGACAATCTGCGGCACGGGCTGAACGCGGATCTGGGCTTCGGCGACGACGACCGGCGCGAGAACATTCGCCGGGTGGCCGAGGTGGCCGCGCTGTTCGCCGACGCCGGGGTGGTGGCGATCGTGTCGCTCATCAGCCCGTTCGCCGCGCAGCGGGAGCAGGCGCGCACGGTGCACGACGGGCGCGGGCTGCCGTTCCACGAGGTGTTCGTGGACACCCCGCTCGAGGTGTGCGAGCGCCGCGACCCGAAGGGGCTCTACGCCCGCGCCCGGGCGGGGCGACTGCCGCAGTTCACCGGCATCGACTCGCCCTACGAGCGGCCCGAACATCCGGATGTGGTGATCGGCACCGCCGACGGGACGCCCGCCGAGATCGCCGCGCGCCTGCGCCGGGATCTGGGACTGTAGCTCGCGCACAACGAAGTGGGAGATCAATGGAGATATCGGAACAGCCGCTGACCGAACCGTTCCTGGCCGCCGTCGCCGAGGCCGAAAAGCTCATCGCCGCAGCGGATTTCATTCACGACGAGCACGATCTGGCCGAGGGGTACGACTATCTGTCGGGCAGTATCGCGGCCGTACTGAACCTGTCCCGCGCGCACGGCGCCGGCCACCCGTACTTCGTCAGCTCGACCGGGCCGTACGCGAAGATGGGGCTGGACAATCCGGACACGCTCTACTACCACGCGAATGTCGAGCCGACCGCGGAGTACGTGGTCACCGGGACGCGGGGCAGCACGGTGGATCTGAGTTTCCAGGTGTTGAAGGGCGATTACACCGCCACCGACGTGCCCAACGGCGACGACGCCTTCGACGATCGGCGGTTGCGCGTCGACGCCGAGGGGAACTACCGGCTGCGGTTCGGGCCGCCGAAGGCGAATCCGGAGCCGGACTACTTCGTGCTCGGCGAGGGCGCGTCGATGCTCGCGGTACGGGAGGTGTACGGGGACTGGAACACCGAGCGCAAGGGCACGATCCGGATCGAGCGGACCGATACGATCGGCACCGCGCCCGCCGAGCCCGGCGTCGAGCAGCTGCGCAAGCGGTACCGGGCGGCGGGGCGAATGCTGGTGCAGCGCATCCACACCTGGTTCAACTTCCCGAAGTGGTTCTATCTGGATCTGCCGGTCAATACGCTGACCGAGCCGCGGCTCACGCCGGGCGGGCTGAGCACGCAGTACTCGTCGGTGGGGCATTTCGAGCTGGAGCCAGATCAGGCGCTGGTGATCGCGGTGCCGAAATCCGATGCGCCCTATCAGGGTTTCCAGCTGGGCAGCCGCTGGTACATCTCGCTGGACTACGTCAATCATCAGACCAGCCTCAACAGCGCGCAGGCGCAGGTGGATCCGGACGGGGTCATTCGGATGGTGGTGTCGGCGCGAAATCCGGGGATCACCAATTGGATCGAGACGACGGGGCGGCGGCGCGGGATTCTCCAGTTCCGTTGGCAGCGGGTCGCGCGGCCGGTCACGGCGGCCGAGGGGCCGACGGTGACCGTGGTGCCGGTCGACGAGGTGGCGGCGCACCTGCCGTACCACGAGAGCAATCGGATCGATGAGAACGGCTGGCGGGCAAGGATTGCCGAGCGTCAGCGGGGTTTCGCGGAAAGGATGTTGGCATGAGCGGTCAGGGCCCAGAGGCGGCAGCGGAGCGTGACCACGGAGGGCCCGGAGCTCGTGCCGAGAAGGGACACGGCATGAGTCTCCTCGCCGACAAAGTGGTCGTCGTGAGCGGTGTGGGGCCGGGGTTGGGGCGCTCGATCTGCACCGAGGCCGCGGCGGCGGGGGCCAAGGTGGTGCTGGCCGCGCGGACCGAATCGCGACTGCGGGAGGTCGCGGGCGAGATCGAGGGGGCCGGGGGGCAGGCGCTGTGCGTGCCGACCGATATCACCGACGACGCGGCGGTGGCGAATCTGGTGGCGCGCGCGGTCGAGACGTTCGGGCGGGTGGACGCGCTGGTGAACAACGCGTTCGCGGTGCCGTCGATGAAGTCGTTGGAGCGCACCGACTTTCAGCAGATCCGAGACAGTCTGGAGCTGACGGTGTTGGGTGGGCTGCGGATGACCAAGGCGTTCACCGATGAGCTCGCCAAGGCCGGAGGTGCTGTGGTGATGATCAATTCGGCCGCCATCCGGCACTCCGAGCCGCGCTACGGCAGTTACAAACTGTCCAAGGCGGCGCTGCTCGCCATGTCGCAGACGCTCGCGAAAGAGCTGGGGCCCAAGGGGATTCGGGTGAATACGGTCGCGCCGGGCTACATCTGGAGCGATCAGCTGAAGTGGTACTTCGGCCAGGTGGCGGAGAAGTACGGGATCACCGTGGAGCAGGTCTACGAGCAGACCGCGGCCCGGTCGGATCTCAAACGCCTGCCCGAACCCGACGAAATCGCCCGCGCCGTGGTGTTTCTCGCCTCGGACTGGTCCAGCGCCATCTCCGGGCAGACGCTCGATGTGAACTGCGGCGAATACCACGCATAGGAATCAGGGACATGACCGTACGTACCGATGTGGGGACCGTCGAGGATCTGCACGCCTCGGCGACCAAAGTCTGCGGGCTCACCGATTTCGGGGCCGACGACTATCTCGAGGCGCTCGAGGTGCTGCTCGAGTCGTATCGCCGCGACGCCGACCTCACCGAACTGGGCTCGAAGATGAACCGCTACTTCCTGCGCGGCGCGCTGGTGGCCCGGGCGCTGAGCGAGGCGGCGTGGCAGGCGAATCCGGGCTACGCCGACACCGCGATCGCCCGGCCCATCTTCGTGACCGGGTTGCCGCGCACCGGCACCACCGCGCTGCACCGGCTGCTCGCCGCCGATCCGCGGCATCAGGCGCTGGAGATGTGGCTGACCGAGTTCCCGCAGCCGCGGCCACCGCGCGAGACGTGGGCCGACAATCCGATCTACCGGCAGATCGACGCGGGCTTCGCGCAGCACCACATCGAGAATCCGGAGTTCATGGGGTTGCACTTCATGAACGCGGCCGAGGTGGAGGAGTGCTGGCAGCTGCTGCGGCAGACGGTGAAATCGGTGTCCTATGAGACGCTGGCCTATCTACCCACGTATTCGGAGTGGCTGCGGCGGCAGGACTGGACCGACGCCTACGCCCGGCATCGCAAGAACCTGCAACTCATCGGGCTCGGGGACGAGCGGCGCTGGGTGCTGAAGAATCCGAGCCACCTGTTCGCGCTCGACGCGCTCATGGCCGTGTATCCCGACGCACTGGTCATCCAGACCCATCGCGCGCCGGAGACCGTGCTGGCCTCGGCGTGCAGCCTGTCCGAGCACGCGACGCGCGGGTGGTCGAATACGTTCTCCGGCAAGGTGATCGGGGAGACCCAGCTGGAACTGTGGTCGCGCGGGTTGCGGGAGTTCACCGCCGCGCGGCGCGGTTACGATCCGGCGCAGTTCCTCGACGTCGACTTCGCCGATCTGCGCGCGGATCCGCTGGGCACCGTCGCCGCCATCTACAACGCGTTCGGCATCGAGTTCACCGACGCGGCGCGCGTGGCCATGACCGCCCTCGACGAGGAGAGCCGCAGCGGCGACCGCAAACCCGTGCACACCTACGCACTGGCCGACTACGGCCTGACCGAAGATCAAGTACGGGAGCGATTCCGGACCGGGTGAGCGTAACCTCGGGACTCATGACGCATTTCGCGGACGTCGAGGCGCTGCGCGGCGCCGTGGGCACCGAGATCGGGGTCAGCGACTGGCTGACGATCGACCAGGAGCGGATCGACACCTTCGCCGAGGCGACAGGGGATCACCAGTGGATCCACGTCGATCCGGACCGGGCGGCCGAGGGACCGTACGGGAAGACCATCGCCCACGGGTTCCTCACGCTGTCGCTGACCGCCGCTCTGGGCGCGCAGGCGGCGTCGGTCGGCGGGGTGAGGATGGGAATCAACTACGGGCTCAACAAGGTTCGGTTCATCACGCCGGTTCCGGTGGGTGGGCGGATTCGGGCGCGGGTGGTCCTCGATTCGGTCACCGACATCCCGGGCGGAGTGCAGGCCGTGCGGACGGTGACGGTCGAACTCGAGGGTGCGGACAAACCGGCCTGTGTGTCGGAGAGTGTGGCGCGGTACCTCGTCTAGCGGCCGCGCGGTCGCTCAGTCCGGCCCGAGCCGATTGCTCAGATGCACCCAGCGGTCCAGCAATGCCGAGGCCGCGCCGCTGTCGACGGCTCGGGCGACGCGGCCGAGGTTTTCGGCGAGGGCGTCGTGGAGGTCCTTGTCGGCGGTTTCGGGGGTGAGTTCGCAGGCGGTGATGGCGGCGGCGGAGTTGAGCAGGACGGCGTCGCGGACGGGGCCGGGGGCGCCGCCGAGCATGTTGCGGGCGATGACGGCGTTGGTTTCGGCCTCGCCGCCGCGCAGGGCCTCGGGGGAGACGCGGTCGAGGCCGAGGCGGGTGGGGTCGATGGTGGTGTGGGTGAGGTGGCCGCCGGTGACGACCCATGCCTCGGTGGTGTCGGCGGTGGTGATCTCGTCGAGGCCGTCGTTGCCGCGGACGACGAGGGCGTTGACGCCGCGTTCGGCGAACGCCCCGGCGATGACGGGGAGCAGGTCGGCGAAGGCGCAGCCGATCAGCCCCGCGCGGGGCTGGGCCGGATTGGTCAGGGGGCCCAGCACATTGAACACGGTCGGGATGCCGATGTCCTTGCGGGCGGCGGCGGCGAAACGCAGCGCCGGATGGAACAGCGGGGCGAAGCAGAAGCCGATCCCCACCTCGGTGACGCACTGTTCGACGGCTTTGGGGCCCAACGCGATTCGCACGCCGAGCGCCTCGAGCACGTCGGCGCCGCCGCTCTTGGAGGAGGCCGCGCGGTTGCCGTGCTTGACCACGGGGACACCGGCGGAGGCCACCACGATCGCGGACATGGTGGAGATGTTGACCGAGCCCGAACGGTCACCGCCGGTGCCGACGATGTCGACCGCGTTCGCGTCCAGCGTCACCCGCCGCGCGTGGCCGAGCATGCCCTGGGCCAGGCCGGACAGTTCGGTCGCGGTGGGGCCCTTCATCTTCATGGCCACGCCGAACGCGGCGATCTGCGCGGGGCCGGCATTGTCGGAGAAGATCTCGTCGATGGCCCACGCGGCCTCCTCCGCCGTCAGGTCGACCCCGTCGGTGAGGGCCCCGAGGATCTCGGGCCAGCTGCGCGCGCTCATGGCTAGCAGCCTAATGTGGCGGGGCGAGCGGCCGCATCCGCCGCGGCCCCAATGCGACCGCGCTGCCGCCGGATTCGTGGCGGGTGGTGACCGCGGGCCCTGCGGGGGAGGGCGGGCGCTGCCGCCGGATTCGCGGCGGGTGGCGACCGCGGGCCCCGCGGGAAAGGGCGGGCGCCCCGCCGGATTCGCGGCGGGTGGCGACCCCGGGCCCTGCGGGGAGGGGCGACGAACGGCGGGTTCGGGGGACACGCCGATGGGCCGGTGAGACCCCGTCTCGCCGTGCGGTTTCCGACACGGACGGCCGAGTTTCGCACCCGGCTACGCCTGTCGTACTACGACGAGTCATACTTACCGGCGTGACGACCGCAGTAGGGACCCCAGGATCGGCCATTACTCAGCGTGTGCATTCGCTGAACCGGCCCAACATGGTCAGCGTCGGAACCATCATCTGGCTGTCGAGCGAGCTGATGTTCTTCGCCGGCCTGTTCGCCATGTACTTCGTCGCGCGCGCGCAGGCGCACGCGGGCGGGCCGTGGCCGCCGGAGCCGACCGAGCTGAACATGTATCTCGCCGTGCCGGTCACGACGGTGCTCGTGCTGTCCTCGTTCACCTGCCAGATGGGCGTGTTCGCGGCGGAGAAGGGCGACGTGTTCGGGCTGCGGCGCTGGTACGTCATCACGTTCCTGATGGGCCTGTTCTTCGTGCTCGGCCAGGGGTTCGAATACCACAACCTCTACAAAGAGGGCACCACGATCTCGAGCAGCGTCTACGGCTCGGTGTTCTTCATCACCACCGGCTTCCACGGTCTGCACGTCATCGGTGGTCTGATCGCCTTCATCTTCCTGCTGGTCCGGACGACGGTCAGCAAGTTCACCCCGGCTCAGGCCACCGCGGCCATCGTCGTCTCCTACTACTGGCACTTCGTCGACATCGTCTGGATCGGGTTGTTCGCCACGATCTACTTCGTCCGCTGAAGCAGGACAGCAGCCACCGTCGGTTCCGTCTACTCCAAAAGGGACACAGATGAGTTCATCTCCCCCGTCAGCGCCGGACCCCACCAGCCCCGGGGTCGGCAGCGCGAAGAACGACCAGGCCACCAAGGTCCGCAAGCAGCGGCGGCTGCGACGCCGGCTCGCGGGTGGTCTGGTGCTGCTGATGGGTCTCGTGGGAGCCGGTCTCGCGGCGTCGGCACTGACCCCGCACGCACAGGTCGCCACGGCGAACGAGGACCAGTCCGCGCTGATTCGCGAGGGCAAGCAGCTCTACGAGACCTCCTGTGTCACCTGCCACGGCGCGAATCTGCAGGGTGTGCAGGACCGCGGCCCGAGCCTCATCGGCGTCGGCGAGGCGGCCGTCTACTTCCAGGTCTCCACCGGCCGCATGCCCGCGGCCGCCAACGGCGCGCAGATCCAGCGCAAGGAGCCGAAGTTCGACGAGCACATGACCGACGCCCTGGCCGCGTATGTCGCGGCCAACGGCGGCGGCCCGACGGTCGTGCGCGACGCCGACGGCAAGATCGCCCAGGAGTCGCTGATCGCGGGGGCCGACGCCGCCCGCGGTGGTGAGCTGTTCCGCATGAACTGCGCGTCGTGTCACAACTTCACCGGTCGCGGTGGCGCCCTGTCCTCGGGCAAGTTCGCCCCCTCGCTGGATCCCGCGAGCGAACAGCAGATCTACACCGCGATGCTCACCGGCCCCCAGAACATGCCGAAGTTCTCCGACCGCCAGCTGACGCCGGAGGAGAAGCGCGACATCGTCGCCTACATCAAGAACCGCACCGAATCGCATCCCGAAGGCGGTTGGGGCCTGGGCGGACTCGGTCCCGCCACCGAGGGCCTGGCCGTCTGGGTGATCGGCATCGTGGCTCTGGTCGGCACGGCGATGTGGATCGGATCTCGCTCATGAGTGGACAGGAGACTGACGACATGGGTCGCCCCGCGGACCCCCACGGCAACGCCACCCCCACCGACGACGAACTCGACGCGATGTCGCGGGACGAGCTGGTCAAGCTCGGCACCGAACTCGACGGCGTCGATGTCGCCTACCGCGCCCCGCGCTGGCCGATTCCGGGCACCCGCGCGGAGAAGCGGGCCGAGCGGCAGGTCGCGCTGTGGTTCGCCATCTCCGCGCTGTCGGGCCTGGGCCTGATCGCGGTGTTCCTGTTCTGGCCCTGGGAGTACAAGGGCCGGGGCGAGGAGGGCGCGGGCATCTACTCGCTGACCACCCCGCTCTACGGTCTGCTGCTCGGCATCGCGGTGCTGTCCATCGGCGTGGCCGCGGTGATCATCCGCAAGAAGTTCATCCCCGCCGAGCTGTCGGTGCAGGACCGCCACGACGGCAAGTCCTCCGAGGTGAACCGGCGCACGCTGGCCGCCGAACTGTCCGACGCGCTGGAGACCTCCACGCTGGGCCGCCGCAAGCTGATCACCCGCACCGCGGGTCTCGGCGCGGGCGTGCTCGGCATCGGCGCGCTGTTCGTGTTCGTCGGCGGCATGATCAAGAACCCGTGGGCCAAGGGCGACAAGTCGCCGCTGTGGGTGTCGGGCTGGACCCCGGACTACCCGGGCCAGACCATCTACCTGCGCAAGGACACCGGCCGCCCGGAGGACATCGTGCTGGTCCGGCCGGAGGATCTGGACGCGGGCGCGATGGAGACCGTCTTCCCCTGGAAGGAGGAGTGGCGCGGCAACGAGGAAGAGACACTTCAGTCGCTGCGCGGAATCCGCAACGCGGTCATGCTGATTCGCCTGCGCACCGAGGACGCGCAGAAGGCGGTCAAGCGCCGGGGCCAGGAGAGCTTCAACTACGGCGACTACTTCGCCTACTCGAAGATCTGCACGCACCTGGGCTGCCCGACCTCGCTGTTCGAGCAGCAGACCAATCGCATTCTCTGCCCGTGCCACCAGTCGCAGTTCTCGGCCGTAGAGTGGGGTAAGCCGGTCTTCGGTCCCGCTGCCCGAGCGCTGCCGCAGCTGCCGATCACCGTCAACACCGAGGGTTACCTGGTCGCCCAGCACGACTTCATCGAGCCCCTCGGCCCGGCCTACTGGGAGCGTCGTTCATGAGTCCGAGTAAAGCGGCCGCACAGGCCAACGAAATGGATGAGCGCTATCAGGCGGCGGCGTTCGTCAAGCGGTCGATCAACAAGGTCTTCCCGACCCACTGGTCGTTCCTGCTCGGCGAGATCGCGCTGTACTGCTTCATCATCCTGATCCTGTCGGGTGTGTACCTCACGCTGTACTTCGATCCGTCGATGACCGAGGTCGTCTACAACGGGTCGTATCAGCCGCTGCGCGGGGTCACCATGTCGCGGGCGTACGAGACCGCGCTGAACATCTCCTTCGAGGTGCGCGGCGGTCTGTTCGTGCGGCAGGTCCACCATTGGGCCGCACTGCTGTTCGCGGCGTCGATCATCATCCACCTGTTCCGCATCTTCTTCACCGGCGCGTTCCGGCGCCCGCGCGAGGCGAACTGGGTGATCGGCTCGCTGCTGCTGATCCTGGCGATGTTCGAGGGCTTCTTCGGCTACTCGCTGCCCGACGACCTGCTCTCGGGCACCGGCTTGCGGGCCGCGTTCGGCGGTATCACGATGGGCATCCCGCTGATCGGCACCTGGATGCACTGGCTGATCTTCGGCGGTGACTTCCCGGGCACGATCATCATCCCGCGGTTGTTCATCGCGCACGTGCTGCTGTTCCCGGGCATCATGCTCGCGCTGGTCGCCGCGCACGTGGCGCTGGTGTGGTACCAGAAGCACACCCAGTTCCCCGGGCCGGGTCGCACCGAGCGCAACGTCATCGGCGCGCGCATCGTGCCGGTGTTCGCCGCGGATCAGGGCGCGTTCTTCATGTTCACCCTCGGCATCATCGCGCTCATGGGCGGCATCCTGCAGATCAACCCGATCTGGAACCTGGGTCCCTACAACCCCTCTCAGGTGTCGGCGGGTTCGCAGCCGGACTTCTACATGATGTGGACCGACGGCATGGCGCGCCTGATGCCGCCGTGGGAGCTGTATCTGGGCCGGTACACGGTGCCCGCGCCGTTCTGGGTCGCGTTGATCATGGGCCTGGTGTTCACGGTGCTGATCGCCTACCCGTGGATCGAGAAGCGGCTGACCGGTGACGACGCGCACCACAACCTGTTGCAGCGGCCGCGGGATGTGCCGGTGCGCACCGCGATCGGCGCGATGGCCATCGCGTTCTATCTGGTGCTCACGCTGGCGTGCGTCAACGACATCGTCGCCTACAAGTTCGACATCTCGCTGAACGCCACGACCTGGTTCTTCCGGATCGCGCTGCTGGTCGCCCCGCCGCTGGCCTACTTCCTGGCCTACCGGATGTGCCTGGGCCTGCAGCGCAGCGACCGCACGGTGCTCGAGCACGGCATCGAGACCGGCGTGATCAAGCGCCTGCCGCACGGCGAGTACATCGAGGTGCACCAGCCGCTGGGCCCGGTCGACTCGCACGGCCACCCGATCCCGTTGGAGTACCAGGGCGCCCCGGTGCCGAAGAAGATGAACAAGCTCGGCGCGGCCGGCAAGCCGGGCCTGGGTTCGCTGCTGCGGTCCGATCCGCCCCAGCAGGCCGAGGCGCTCGTCGAGTACGAGCACGAGCAGGAGCGCAAGCAGCTCGCGGTCCTCGCGGAGGTCCAGCGCCGCAACGAGAACGGCGACGGGCACTAGAAACCGCGCCTCCCCCTCTCGGTGCCTGAGCGAAGCGAAGGCCCCCAGCGAATCTCGCTGGGGGCCTTCGCCTTTCGGTGTCACTCCCCGATGGAGAACCCCGCCTCGAGCTCCGCGGACGAATACGACTTGAACGCGATGTGGGTGTCGGTGCGCAGCACCCCCGGCGTCTTGTTGATCCGCCCGGTCACCACCTCCGCGATCTGCTCGTGGTCGCGCACGCGCACCACGGCGATCAGATCCACGTCCCCCGCGCACGAATACACCTCGGCCACGCCCTCGAGATCGGCCAGCGCCTGCGCGGTCTCGGGGATGCGGGCGGCCTCGGCGTGGATCAACACGATCGCGGTAATCATGGGTGAGAGTCTATGGCGGCGGGCGTGTCCGCACGGGCCGCGGCTTCGGCGCGGCGTACCCAGGCCAGCCACGGGCCCGCGCCCAATCGAGGTTCGTGATAGCCGTCGGTGGTGCGGACGATGCGGGTGCCGGGCTGGTCGAGCCAGCGGATGACGACGGCGGTCTCCTCGGGGGAGGCCCCGCGCAGCGGCGGCGGTGGTTGCGGCGGGACGACGGTCTCGGCGGCGGCGACGAGCTTGTCCACCACGGCCATCGGGGCGACGCCGCGTACGGCGGTCCCCGCCGCGGCGAGCCGCCCGTAGCGGACGACCGCGAACTCCCATCCGCCCGCGCCGTCGGAGCGGGCCGCGACGAATTCGGCGATGCGCGCCAGGGCCGCGAGGCGCTGGGTGCGGCGCAGCGCCCGCACGACGGTCACCATGCGGTCGCGCTGGCGGGCCGCGGCCTCGAAATTCTGTGCCGCCGCCAGGGTTTCGACGCGCTCGCGCATGGCGCGCAGGGGCGTGTCGTCGCGGCCCGCGAACAGCTCGCGCACGGCGTGCGGGGCGGGAGCGTAGCCGTCGGCGTCCAGCAGCGTGCCCGACGCGCCCGCCGGACAACCGCCGACCGCCGCGGGCGGGCAGTCCGCGCCGTGCCGCCCGGTGCGCGGGATGCGGCCGCCGCAGGTGCGCAGGCCGCAGTATTCGGCCACGATCGCGCCCACCTCGGCCGCGTCGGCGCGGGAGTTGAAGGGGCCCAGCGCGTCCGGGGTGGGGGTGCGGCTGACGGCGAAGCGGGGGAACGCCTCGTCGGTGAGGGTCAGCCACCACGCGCGCTTGGGGAATTTCGAGCGGCGGTTGTAGGGCGGGGTGTGCGCGACCAGCAGCCGCAGCTCCCGCACGCCCGCCTCCAGGCCGTGCGCGCAGGGTACGTGCTCGACGCGGGTCGCCAGGGCCACCATTTCCCGCATGCGCGGGCGGGTTTCGGAGCCGGTGAAGTAATTACGCACGCGGCGGCGGAGATTCACGGCCGTCCCGATGTAGAGGACCTCGTCGGCGGGTCCGCGGAACAGGTAGACGCCGGGGCCGGTGGGCAGGTCGGCGGCGAGGAAGCGTTTGGCGCGCTGGCGGCGGGTCACCTCGGGCAGGTAGTCGAGCAGCTCGGTGAGGCTGTGCACGCCCTGATTGCCGACCCGTTCGATGAGCGCGTGCAGCACGTCGACGGTCGCGCGGGCGTCGTCGAGGGCGCGGTGGGTGGGGATGGTCCGGGCGCCGAGCAGCCGGGCCAGCGCCGAGAGCCGCACGGTCGGGGTCTCGTCGCGGGGGAGGATGCGCCGGGCCAGCTGGACGGTGCACACGACTTGGAATGTGGGCCAGGCGATCTCGCAGCGGGCCGCGGCGGCCTTGAGGAACCCGGTATCGAAGCGAGCGTTGTGCGCGACGAGCACCGCGCCGGAGGCGAATTCGACGAAGCCGGGCAGCACGGCCTCGATCCGCGGCGCGTCGCGGACCATCGCGGTGGTGATGCCGGTGATCTGCACGACCTGCGGCGGAATGGGACAGCCCGGGTCCACGAGGGTGGCGAATTCGCCGAGCACCTCGCCGCCGCGCACCTTCACCGCGCCGATCTCGGTTATCGCGTCCGCGTCGGGGCTGCCACCTGTGGTTTCGAGGTCGACCACGACGAAAGTGATGTCGTGGAGCGGGGTGTCGAGCTCGTCGAAGGCCAGCTGGGCCGCCGCGGTGTGGGGCACGGCGAGCAGCGTAGGGCGGGGGTCCGACAAGTAGCGGGCGTGGCGGCAGCGGGCTCGGAGGGGTGCGAAACGGACTCGTGTGGCGAGGGTCACATTGATGTGGATTACGAATCAATACCGGACCGGTCGCGGGCGGCGGCGGTGCGGTGGGGGCAGCCCTACCGAGAGGGTGGTGAGATCACGAGCAGATCAAGACTGATCGGTCGCTTCCCCAGTTGAACACTCTCGGCTACGTGCTGGTTTCCCATTTGTCACACCGCTAAACCCATGCGGCGCAAGCCTGCTGGACAGGGCTCGGGGTGGGCGGACGCGTCTGCTCAGGACGGGTTTGTTATCGGTTCGTGATTGGTGTGACATTTATCGCAAACCCTGGGCATAACAATCCCTGAACAAACCCTGTGCGCGGCCTCGGCGCTTTACAGCCCCCCGTTATGTCTTCGTAACCTTTTCGAGACCTCACGGAGTCCGACGCACCACCGGGTGCGGCGTCGTGGGGCAGACGAGGAGTACCGCATCATGGCGATCAAGCGACAGACGCTGGGGCTGCATCGCAACGCCCACCTGGCGTCCGCGGTGGCCGTCGGAGCTGCCACCCTCAGCGCTTTGCTGCTGCCCGCCGCGCCCGCTTCGGCGGCACCCGTCACCGTTCCGGGTGTCGGGACCGTCGACGTGCCGGATCAGATTCTGGGCCAGATCCCGCCGGGGATCGCGCTGCCCCCCGGCTTCGAGATCCCGGGCTTCAACCCGCCCGCGATCGCGCCGGAGCAGACCGTCGGTCAGCGCGCGGTCGACGCCGCGATGACCAAGCTCGGCGCGCCCTACGTCTACGGCGCCAGCGGCCCCAACGCCTTCGACTGCTCGGGCCTGGTGAAGTGGTCCTACGAGCAGGCCGGCCTGGAACTGCCGCGCACCAGCTACGACCAGTTGGCCGCCGGAACGCCGGTCTCGCTGGACGACCTCCAGCCGGGTGACGTGGTGTCGTTCTACGGCGGCAGCCACTCCGGGCTCTACGTGGGCGACGGCAATGTCATCCACGCCTCGACCGCCGGTAAGCCGGTGGCCATCGCGTCCATGTCGACCATGCCGGTCGCGGGCGCGCGGCGCTACTGAGATTCGGGCATACGGGACGGCGGGTCGTGATCATTCCGTGCCCTGCTGGACACGGACACTCGCCGTTCCGTAACCTGATCGAGACCTTGAGGCATCGGCTCGGAATATCGGCTCGGAACGGGGCACGGCAGGCAGTGGCAGCGCAACGTCGCAACGACAGAACTCGACGCCTGATGGGTGGTTCCCTGGCGGTGGGCGTGTTGATGTTCGGCATCCCCGACGGGGGCGCGACCGCTGATCCGGCCTCCCCGAGCAGTGCGAGCGACGCGGTGCAGAGGCTGGTCGACCTGTCCCGGCAGTCCGAACAACTCAACGAGCAGGCGCTGACCGCCCAGCAGGACCTCGACGCCAAACAGGCCGTCTCCCGCGACGCGGACGCGAAACTCGCGGGCGCCACCCAGGTCGTCGACGCGGCGCAGGCCGAGGTGCACAAGTATCAGCCCGCCGTCGACCGCACCGCGATCGCGGCGTATCAAGGGGCGCGGACCAATCGGCTGTTCTCGGTGCTGGTGAGCGATTCGCCGCAGCAGCTGCTCGATCAGATCTCCACCCTCGACGTGCTGTCCACCCAGACCCAGGACCAGCTCGCGCAGTACAAGAAGGCCACCGACGCGGCCACCGCGGCGCAGACCACCGCCAAGACCGCGGCGGACGCGGCCCGCGACGCCTCGGCCAAGGCCGAGCAGATCCGCGCGGAACTGGAACGCAAGCGGGCCGATCTGCAAGGGGCCATCGCCCAGGTCATCCAGGCGTGGGGCACGCTGTCGGCGGGGGACAAGGCGTCGCTGGCGGGGACGTTGTTCCCGCCCGGATTCGATCGCGAGTCCCTGTTGCGCGGGCTGGTGCCCGGCAGCGGGACCAGCGCCCTCGCGGCGGGGCTGACCCGCGTGGGCGATCCGTATGTGTGGGGGGCGACCGGGCCGGATCAGTTCGACTGTTCGGGCCTGGTGCAGTGGGCGTTTCACCAGGTCGGCATCGACGTGCCGCGCACGAGTCAGGCGCAGTCGCGAGTCGGCACGCCCGTCGACAAGAACAACCTCCAGCCCGGAGATGTGGTCTTCTTCTACTCCGACGCATCGCATGTGGGAATCTATGCGGGCAATGGCATGATCCTGCACGCCTCGACCTTCGGTGTCCCGGTCCAGGTGGCCCCCATGGGCTCGACTCCGTACCACTCGGCGCGTCGCTATTGGATGGGTATGCCGTAACTCGACCGAGGTGAGGATGAACGCGCTGGAGCGGGTCCGTACTTGGTTGACGGCACGGCGGCGGTTCGAATTCGTCGCCACCGTCGCCACGGTGATCGCCTTGACGGCCATCACCGGAGCACTGGTGTTGATTCCGAAGTCGGCGTTGCCGAAGGCGCGGCCCGAGGCGGCGGTCGCGCAGTACTCGGCCCCGGCCAGTTCGCTGGATCCGCAGGTGGGGGAGGTGCGGCGGATCATGGAGTCGTTCGGTCCCGTTGTCACCCAACATGTTTCGGGGGAGGAGGGGCAGCTGTCGGTGGTGTTCGGGCATCCGTATCAGCGCGGGGACGTGGACACCCTCGCGCGCGAGATCGGCCCGGCCGTCGACACGGTGACGCGGTTGTGGGGCGCGGACTGGCCCCGGGCCGCGGTCGTCGCGGTCGCCTCCTCGACCGCCGAATTCGCGGCGTTGACCCATGCGACCGGGCCGGTGTCCACCGAGGTCGCGGCGGCGTCGGTCTCGGACTCGTTCCTGCCCGGCAGCCGCCCGACCGGGCAGCGGGTGGTCTTCGCCGCCGACGCCGGCCGCCGCCTGGGCGCCGAGGGGTTGCGAGACACGTTGCGCCACGAGCTGACTCATATCGCCGCCCGCGCCCAGACCGCGGACGGTTCGCCGCAGTGGGTGCTCGAGGGCTTCGCCGAATACTGCGCCCACCGCGACGAGCAACTGTCCCTGAACCAGCTCGCCCCCACCCTCACCGCCCGTGCCCACTCCGGCGACCTGCCCGCCGACCTCCCGGCCGATCCCGCCTTCACCCCGACCGCCACCAACAACGCCGCCCTCGCCTACGAACAGGCTTGGTCCGCCAACGCTTTCATCGCCACCCAGTACGGCGAGCCCACCCTCGTCGCCCTCTACCACGACCTGGCCACCGGCCCCCAGACCCCGGCCACCGTCGACGCCGCCCTCCGCCGCACCCTCGACCTCGACCGCGCCACATTCCTCGCCCGTTGGCGAGACTGGTTGCGGGCCCACATTTCGTGAGGGGAGGGCGGGCGAGGGAACGGGCAGGGCGGCAATAGACTTCGGCGCATGGCGCGCACCCTGCTGGTTACCAATGATTTTCCGCCGCGGCCCGGGGGCATCCAGTCGTATCTGCACGCGTTGGCGGAGCGGATGCCGGGGGACGAGTTGGTGGTGTACGCGCCGCGGTGGCGGGGGGACAGCCATCTGCGGTTCGACGCGGAGCAGAAGTTCCAGGTGGTGCGGCATCCCACGACACTGATGCTGCCGACCCCGCTGGTGGCGCGGCGCGCGGCGAAGCTGGTGCGCGACGAGCGGTGCGACACCGTGTGGTTCGGGGCGGCGGCGCCGCTGGCGTTGATGTCGCCGCTGCTGCGGCGGGCGGGGGCGGCGCGGATCGTCGCGAGCACGCACGGGCACGAGGTGGGGTGGTCGATGCTGCCCGTCGCGCGACAGGCGTTGCGCGCCATCGGCAATCACACCGATGTGGTGACCTACGTCAGCAAGTACACCCGGCGGCGGTTCTCGGCGGCGTTCGGGCCGCGCGCGGGACTCGAGTATCTGCCCCCGGGGGTCGACACCGACGTGTTCCGGCCCGATCCGGCGGCGCGCGCGGAACTGCGGGCCCGCTACGGGCTGGGCGAGCGCCCGACCGTGCTGTGCCTGTCGCGGCTGGTGCCGCGCAAGGGACAGGACATGTTGCTCATGGCCATGCTCGCGATCCGCAAGCGGGTCGACGGCGCGGTCCTGGTCATCGCGGGCGGCGGGCCCTACGAGGAGAAGCTGCGCGGCCTGGCCACCGCCCTCGACCTCGACAAGGACGTGGTCTTCACCGGCCGCGTCCCGGCCGCCGAACTGGCCGCCCACCACACCCTCGCCGACGTGTTCGCCATGCCGTGCCGCACCCGCGGCGCGGGCCTGGACGTCGAGGGCCTGGGCATCGTGTTCCTCGAGGCGTCCGCGACGGGAGTTCCGGTGGTAGCCGGCAACTCCGGCGGCGCGCCCGAGACCGTGGTGGAGGGTCGCACCGGCACCGTCGTGGACGGCCGCTCGGTCCCGCAGATCACCGACGCCCTCGTCACCCTGCTGTCGGATCCCGACACCGCCGCGGGTATGGGCGCGACGGGCCGGGAATGGGTGAGCGAGCACTGGCGCTGGGACGTGCTCGCCGCGCGGATGCGCGAACTCCTGGACGGGACTGTGCCATCGAGCGGCGGCCACCGCTCGAGTTAGGCTCTGCGGCATGAGCGTGCGGAAGGCCACATCATGACTTCGATCCAGGTCGCCGATCAGACCTTCGTCGCCGCGCCGGGCGCCGAGGTCGCGCCGGTGCTGGGCGATCGCGACGCCTGGCGGCGCTGGTGGCCCGATCTCACGCTCTCGGTCCGGGAGGACCGCGCCGACAAGGGAATTCGCTGGACCGTCGACGGAGCGCTGACCGGCACGATGGAGGTGTGGCTGGAACCGTGCCTGGATGGAGTGATCATGCACTACTTCCTGCACGCCGAACCGCTTGCCGCCGCGAACCTCTCACCGCGCGCCCTCGCGGCCGCCAACCGCGCCCGCCGCGTCGCCGGGAGGAAGATGTCGTTCGAGGTCAAGGCGCGCCTCGAGGCCGGGCGACCGGCGGGCGTCACCCCCGTGCCCGTGCCCTGACCCCGGCGGAGGTCGCGCCGGAAACCGTTGTCCCGCAGCCGGAAAGGAACCGCCCCCAGTCATGGCCGATCGGACCCAGAGGTCGATCATCGTCGACGCCCCGTCGGATCGGGTGATGGCCGTCATCGCCGATCTGGAGTCGTACCCGGAATGGGTCGCGGCCGCGCGGTCGGTCGAGGTGCTCGACAAATTCCCCGACGGCCGGGCCAAGACGGCGCGGTTCGTGCTGGACGCGGGCGTCGTCAAGGACACCTATGTGCTGTCCTACACCTGGCGGCCCGACGGTAAGGCGGTGAGCTGGCAACTGGTCAGCGGCGATCTGCAGAAGGCGCAGGACGGCAGCTACGAACTGATCGACCAGCCCGACGAGACCACCCAGGTGATCTACGAACTCACCGTGGACCTGACGATCCCCATGATCGGCATGTTCAAGCGCAAGGCGGAGAAGGTCATCACCGACACCGCGCTCAAGGAACTCAAGAAACGGGTCGAAGGCTGACGCGTCTGGAGCTGTTCATAGGCAAGGGCGGGGTGGGCAAGACGACCCTGGCCTGTGCGACGGCGATGTCCTACTCCCGGGCGGGGCGCCGCGTGCTGCTCGCGTCGGTGGACCAGGCCCACTCGCTCGGCGACGCGCTCGGTGTCCACTTCCCGCACGAGCCCGGCACCGTCCCCGGAATCGCCACGGTCGCAACGAATCTCGACGTCATCGAGATCGATTCGCTGGCGCTGCTGGAGGATCGGTTCCGCGAGGTCGTGCGCGTCCTCGGCGGCGCGGGACACGAGCACGGCATCGATCTGGCCGCGCTCGACCCGGCCGAGCTGACCGGACTGCCCGGCGTGCAGGAACTGTTGATGCTCACCGAGATCGCCGGATTCGCCGACGGGCGCGGCTGGGACGTCCTCGTCGTGGACTGCCCGCCCTCGGCCGATATGCTGCGCATCGTCACCGCGCCCGAGACCCTGCTGGGTTATCTCGATCGCGTCTGGCCGCCGCACGCCCGCGCGCTCAGCGTCGCCGGACCGGATCTGCGCCGCGCGGTGCTGGCCACCACCGTCGAGCGGATCGTCGGCGCGGTCCGCGCGGTGCGCGATCTGCTGGCCGACCCCGAACGCACCGCCGCGCATCTGGTCACGGCCGCCGAACGCGTCGCGGTCGCCGAATCCGCGCGGGTGCGTTCGGCCGCGGCGCTGCTCGGGCTGCGGCTGCGCGATGTCATGGTGAACAAGGTGCTGCCCGCGGTGCCCGACGGGGACAGCGGACATCCGGCCGTGCGCTGGTATCTCGACCGCCGCGCCGAACAACTCGACGTGCTCGCCGATCTGCGCCGCCGCCTGCCCGACGTGCCGATCGTGGTCGTGCCGCACTCCGGACCCGAACCCGTGGGCTCCGCCGCGCTGGCCGCCCTCGCCGGGCTGGTCGATTCGCGCGGGAACCGGGTAGTACCGGACGCAGACCCTATGCTTGGCGATGCGCCGAGCGTACGGCTGGAATCGGGTTCGGGTCTGCATTCGGTGTACGCCCTGCGGATGCGGCTGCCCGTGGTCGACCCGGCGACGCTGCGACTGGGACGAGTGGAGGACGATTTGATCGTGGGAGCGGACGGGATTCGGCGGCGGCTGCCGCTGGCGCCGGTATTGCGGCGATGCACGGTCGACGGCGCCGAACTCGACGGTGAGCAGCTCGTCGTGCGCTTCCGCCCCGATCCCGAGGTCTGGCCCCGATGACCACCACCGATCAGCACCGGCACGAGGATCAGTTCGCGGAGTTCGCCGAGGAGATGCGGCTGCTCGCCGAGGCCGTGCTGGAACGGGTCGAACCGGTGTTGCGCGCCGCGTCCGCCGAGGGCCGCACCGAATGGGACAGTTGCAGTTGGTGTCCGGTGTGCGCGGTTGCGGCGCTGGTGCGCGGGGAGCATCACGATGTCGTGGCCGCGCTCGCCGAACACGGCACCGCCGTCGTCACCGTGTTGCGCGAGGCGCTGGCCGGGGTGCCGGTCGAGCCGATGATGCCGGAACCGCCTGAGCCGCAGGGTGATTCGCGTGGCGATTCGGATTCCCCGGGCCGTGCGGCGGCCGCCGAGGCATTCGCCGACGAGGCGTCCGCGGTCGACGCCGGGACGCCGGGCGAGGGCGCGGCGGGTCGCAGGCCGTCGTTCGGCGCGACCCTGTTGGCGGCCTTCGCCGGACGGGCGCAGGCCGCCGCGCGCGGAAACGACTCGCCGACAGGCGAATCCGAGCCGCGGACCGAGGGCCGGTCGGGGTACGTCCCGATTCCCGTGCAGATCAAGCGATGACGTCGCGGGTCGGCCGGGAGGCGCCGCTGACGGTCGGAATCGACGTGGGCGGCACCAATATTCGCGCGTCGGTCGTGGACGGGTCGGGCGAGGTGCTCGACACCGTGCAGGCGCCCACGCCGCAGTCCGAGCAGGCGCTCGAGGACGGACTCGAGCGGGCGGTGCGGGAGCTGCGCACCCGGCACCGCATCGACGCGGTCGGACTGGCCGTGGCCGGATTCGTCGACGAGACCCGTACCAAGGTGCGCTTCGCCCCGCATCTGCCCTGGGAGGACGCGCCCGTCGCGCATCGCCTGGGCGAGCGGCTGGGACTGCCGGTGATCCTCGAACACGACGCCAACGCCGCGATGTGGGCCGAGTACCGATTCGGTGCGGCCGCCGGGGCGCACAACGGCGTCCTGGTCGCGATCGGCACCGGGATCGGCGCGGCGCTGTTGGTGGGCGGCGAGCTGTACCGCGGAAGTTACGGGGTGGCACCGGAATTGGGCCATCTCCAGGTCGTCCCGAACGGCCGCGCCTGCCCGTGCGGGAAACGCGGCTGCTGGGAAAGGTATTGCAGCGGAACGGCACTGGCCGATTCGGCGGTCGAGGCGCTGGCCATCGATCCGATGCGCTCGACCATCCTCGCCCGCGAGGCGTTCCGCGATCCGGGTTCGCTGACCGGTCGCCGGGTGGCGGGCGCGGCGCAGGACGGCGATCCGGTCGCCCTGCGGGTGCTGGCCGACTTCGCCCGCTGGCTCGGGCTGGGCCTGGCCTTCGTGAGCGATATCTTCGATCCGGATCTGATCGTGATCGCCGGGGGCGTGAGTTCCTCGGCGGCGTTGTTCCTCGACGAGGCGCGCGAGCACTACGCGGCCTCGATCACCGGCGCCCGGCATCGGCCGCTGGCCCGCATCCGGACCACCCAGCTGGGTGAGGCGGCCGGGATGGTCGGCGCGGCGGAACTGGCCCGAGCGGCGTTGGCGCCGGAGCGATCCGACGGCCGCCGCGGCAAGGGGACGGCGAGCCGCCGCACCGGGAGCGGGTCGGCGCGGGCGAGCGCGCGACGGTGAACAATGTGGCCGAGACCTCGTATGTGAAGCCGATGCGCGATTGGTCACGATCCGAGACCGGCGGTAGAGTCGAAACATACGGTGGTGCCCGCGCAACGAGGCCGGTCCCGGGGTTTTGCGCACAGGGGAAAGGACGCGATGTTCTACTGGCTGTTGAAGTTCGTGTTTGTCGGACCATTCATCCATCTGATCAATCGACCGAAGGTCGAAGGGGTGGAGAACATTCCGAGCGACGGGCCAGCCATACTCGCCGGCAATCATTTGTCGTTCACCGACTGGCTGTTCACTCCGTTGCTGAGTCCGCGCCGTATCACCTATCTGGCCAAGGCCGAGTACTTCACCTCCCCCGGGCTGAAGGGTCGGCTACAGAAGTTCTTCTTCTCCGGCACCGGCCAGTACCCGATCGACCGCAGCGGCGCCTCGGCGGCCGAGGACGCACTCGAGACCGCGCGCAAGCTGCTGACCGAGGGCCGTCTCGTCGGGCTCTACCCCGAGGGCACGCGTTCGCCCGACGGCCGCCTCTACAAGGGCAAGACGGGCGTCGCCCGGCTGGCGCTCGAGACCGGCGTCCCGGTCATCCCCGTCGCGCTCATCGGCACCTACGACGTCTGCCCGCCCGGCCCGTTCCGCTGGCGTCCGGCCCGCGTCACCGTGAAATTCGGTAAGCCCATCGACTTCTCGCGCTACGAGGGCATGGGCGGCAACCGTTTCGTCGAGCGCGCGGTCACCGACGAGATCATGTACGAGCTCATGCGGATGTCGGGCCAGGAGTACGTCGACGTCTACGCCGCCAGCCTGAAGAAGGCCGTTCCCGCCGGTACTCGCCCCGACGCCGACCGGATCCCGGAGTCGGCCACCGCCTAGGGGCAGTTGGGCCGCCGCCTAGGCCCCAGTCGGCCACCGCCCAGGGATGTCTCGGCCCTCATATGCGGGGCCTGCCTCGGCTCAGGACGCCTGCCGCCGGAACGCCTCGATCGCCTCGAACTTGGCGAGGTTGTGGCGGGCGTCGGCGAGCGCGTCGTGGGCGTCGGCCGGTACGGGCGGCAGCGGCGGTCGTCCGGACATCTCCCAGTGCTGCCGCAATTCGTTGGTGTAGCGGGGCATCGCCGCGGGCAGGTCCACCATCGATCCCCACAGCTGGCACAGGGCCACGTGATCGTAGGCACCCACCCACGCCCACAACTCCGGTTCCACACTCACCCGCGGCACGAGAAACCGATACAGCTCGTCCCGAATTTGGCCGCGGCTGCGCCACAGCGGCGACGCGGGCGAGGGCAGCTTCGGCAACACGTTGCGCCGCACCCACGGCCCCGCCCGCCCGGCGTCGAATTCCGTTGAGACCGCGTAATATTCGCGCCCGTCCTCACAGACCACGCCGATCGAGATCAGATCGATCGTCTTGCCGTCCTCGACGAATTCGCAGTCGTAAAAGTATCGAAGCGCGATCGGTCCACTCCTCGTGCGCGGTCGGATCGGTGCGCGGGGCACCGCGGCGGTCGAGGGCGAGCCTACGGACCCGCGACAGCCCCCCGAGACACCGCCCTCGCCTCCGAGTGTCGCGTCATGCGGCGAGGTCATTATTCTGAACTGGTGAACTGGACCGTCGACGTACCGATCGATCGCTTGCCGGAACTGCCTCCGTTGCCCGCCGAGCTGCGTCGGCGTCTGGACGACGCCCTGTCCCGTCCGGCGTTGCAGCAGCCCTCGTGGGACGCCGAACTGGCGGGGAAGATGCGGACGGTGCTGGAGAGCGTGCCGCCGATCTGTGTGCCCGCCGAGGTGGAGGAGCTGCGGGAGCGGCTGGCCGAGGTGGCGCGGGGGGAGGCGTTCCTGATCCAGGGCGGGGACTGCGCGGAGACCTTCGCCGACAACACCGAGCCCCACATCCGCGGCAACATCCGCACGCTGTTGCAGATGGCGGTCGTGCTGACCTACGGCGCGAGCCTGCCGGTGGTGAAGGTGGCCCGGATCGCGGGCCAGTACGCCAAGCCGCGCTCGGCCGACACCGACGCGCTGGGGCTGAAGTCCTACCGCGGTGACATGATCAACTCGATCGTCGCGGATGCCGCTGTGCGCGAACACGATCCGTCGCGGCTGGTCCGCGCCTACGCCAACGCCAGCGCGGCGATGAATCTGGTGCGCGCGCTGACCGGTGCGGGCATGGCCGATCTGCACAAGGTGCACGACTGGAACCGCGACTTCGTCGCCCAGTCCCCGGCCGGGGCCCGCTACGAGCAGATGGCCGAGGAGATCGACCGCGGCCTGCGATTCATGACCGCCTGCCGGGTGCAGGACCCGAGCCTGCAGGCCGCCAAGATCTACGCCAGTCACGAGGCGCTGGTCCTCGACTACGAGCGGGCCATGCTGCGGCTGTCGGAGAACGCCGCGGGCGATCCGGTGCTCTACGATCTGTCGGCGCACTTCCTCTGGATCGGCGAGCGCACCCGCCAGCTCGACGGCGCGCACATCGCCCTCGCCGAACTGCTGGCCAATCCGATCGGCCTCAAGATCGGCCCGTCCACCACCCCGGAACTCGCGGTCGAGTACGTCGAGCGGCTCGACCCCAACAACGAGCCGGGCCGGTTGACCCTCGTCGCGCGCATGGGCAACAACAAGGTTCGCGACGTGCTGCCCCCGATCGTGGAGAAGGTGCAGGCCACCGGCCATCAGGTCATCTGGCAGTGCGACCCCATGCACGGCAACACCCACGAATCCTCCACCGGCTACAAGACCCGCCACTTCGACCGCATCGTCGACGAGGTGCAGGGCTTCTTCGAGGTGCATCACGCGCTGGGCACCCACCCGGGCGGCCTGCACATCGAGCTCACCGGCGAGAACGTCACCGAATGCCTCGGCGGCGCGCAGGACATCTCCGATCTCGACCTGGAGAACCGCTACGAGACCGCCTGCGATCCGCGCCTGAACACCCAGCAGTCGCTGGAACTGGCCTTCCTCGTCGCCGAGATGCTGCGGTGACGGACGCGGAGGTGCACGTCGTCTTCCGTGGCCCCGGACCGTTGCGCGTCGAACCGGCCGATCGCACGATTCTGCGTTTGCTGCGAGATCGCGACCGTGACGGTATGCCGTCGGAGGTGGTGTTGCGCGACGGCAGCCGGTTGCTGATCTTCAACATCTCCTGGGGATATCACCCCACCGCGTTCTGCGCGCAGGTGACGACGAATATCAGCCCGGCCGTGGGCGGTGCGACCGTCGAGGTGTTCAGCACGGACGCGGTGGTCGCGATCAACGATCCGGAGACGGGCGCCCCGCTGCTCGCGGTCGCGTGACGCCTCGGTTAATTGTTTGCTGAAAAGTTGCTAAGCATGGCCTGCTGAACTAGTTTCGGCTGTGTTCCGTTTTGTCGGGGACGAACGGATTACGCGGGAACGGGTTCAGGAGGCGGGATGAAGAAGACGACCAGGCTCGGGGCAGCGCGGGTGGCCCCCGACCGCGAGGTGACGCCGCTGGCGTCCTACGAGTTCGAACGCGACGGCGTGCCCGTCTCGGTCGTCATCGAACGACCGCAGGTCGACGTCGCCGGAATCGCCTGGCGCTGCCGGATACGGGTGTTGCGCGGGCTCGCCCGCACCGAGCAGTCCCAGGTCGTCGGCGGCAGCTCGCAGTCGGTGCTACAGCAGGCGCTCGACCTCGTCACGTCCCGGTTGGGGATCAGCGAGGCCGAGTTGCTGGCCGGCGCGAACGTGGGCCTCGGGGGAGTCAGAACGGCAGCACCGTCAGCGTGACGGTCGCGCCGGGTTCGACCTGCGACCCGGCGAACGGGGTCTGCACGCGCACGGTGCCGCGGTCGGTACTGAAGACGTTGTTCAACACCACCTTCAAACCCATGCCCTCGAGCTGGGCGCGGGCGGACGCGGCGGTCATCCCGGTCACGTCGGGGATCTCGATCGCGTCGGAGACGATCAGCGCGACGGTCTGACCCGACAGCGCGCTCTGGTTGGCGGCCGGATCGGTGCCGATCACCTGGCCGGACTTGATCTTCGGATCGAATTCGCCGCGGGTGTCGCCCACCACCAGGCCGACCTTCTGCAGGGCCGCGCGGGCCTCGTCCACGGTCTTGCCGCGCACGTCGGGCACCTTGATCGGCTGGGAACCCTTGCTGCGCACCACCTTCACCGAGGCGTTGGTGGGCAGGACCGTGCCGGGGGCCGGATCCAGTTGCGCCACAGAGCCTTTGGGCGCGGTGTCGGCGATCTCGCCGCCGTCGACGGGCCGCAGTCCGGCGTCGCGGATGGCCTGTTCGACGGTCTTGACGTCCTGCCCCGGCTGGAACTGCGGCACCTGCGGTTTGCCGCTGGAGATCAGGATCGCGACCGTCGAACCCTTCAGCGCGCGGGTGCCCGCCGCCGGATCGGTGCCGACCACGCCCCCGACGGGAATGATGTCGGAGGCGCGGTTGCGGACCGTGGTGGCGAATCCGGCGTCCTGCAACGCCGTGGTGGCCTTGGCGGTGTCCAGGCCCGCGATGGGCGGCACCGCCGAATAGCGCGCCACGCCGAGCCACCAGCCGCCGATGCCGAGCAGCAGGGCCAGCGCGACCACGATGCCGGTCCAGATGAGCACGCGCACACGGGAATTGCCGCGCCTGTCGCCGTAGCCGGTGCGCGGCGGCGGGGGCGGGGGTTCGGCGAGGGCGGTGTGGCCGCCGGTGACCGGCAGGTGCTGGTGGGCGGTCATCATCCGGGTGGGCTGCGGTGTGGGCGGGCGCTGTTCGGGGATCTTCACGGTCGCGTCGTCGGGCACCGGGCGCGGGGTGGGGGCCGGGGCGGCGACGACGCGATGGCGGGCCGACTGGTGTTCGGCCGACTCCTTCGGCGCGGGCACGCGGTAGTCGGGCAGCCGCAGGGCGGTGGCGATGCGGCGCAGTTCGGCGGCCATCTCGTCGGCGTCGGCGAAGCGGTGCGCGGGTTCGCGCGCGGTGGCGCGGGCGACCAGCTCGTCGAACTCCGGCGGCACCCCGGCGATGAAGCGGCTCGGGGCGGGGACATCCTTCTCGACCCGCTGATAGGCGATGGACAGCGAGTTGTCGCCGGTGAAAGGCGTTCTGCCGGTGAGCATTTCGAAGATCAGGACGCCGAAGGAGTAGACGTCGCTGCGCTCGTCGGCGGTGCCGTCGGTGACCTGTTCGGGGGACAGGTAGTGGGCGGTGCCGAGGATCACGCTCGCCGAGGTCATATTCGAGCCCGCGACCGCGCGGACCAGGCCGAAATCGGCGATCTTGACCTCGCCGGAATCGGAGATGAGCACGTTCTCGGGTTTGATGTCGCGATGGATCAGCCCGGCGCGGTGCGCCACGCCGATCGCCTTCAGCACCGGTTCGGCGACCGCGCGCACGGCGTGCGGGGGCATCGGGCCGCGTTCGCGCAGCAGCTCGCGCAGGGTGCCGCCCTCGACCAGTTCCATGATCAGGAACGGGTATTCGCCGTCGATGCCCTGGTCGTAGACCGCGACCAGCGACGGGTGTTTGAGTTTGGCGACCGAGCGGGCCTCGAATTCGAATCGGGTCAGAAATTGCGGATCTCCCGCGAATTTCGGATCCATCACCTTGATGGCGACCGGCCGGTCCAGCCGGGTGTCCACCCCCCGAAACACCATCGACATGCCGCCACGCGCGATCGGTGCGTCGATGCGGTAGCGCCCGTCGAGCATCTGGCCGATCAACTGATGTCCTCCGACTTTCACAAAGCTCTCACCTCTCGCTTCGGCCGCGACAAGCGAACGCCGTCCCGGTGACGGCTCACCCGATGGTATAGGCGGATACGGCCAGGGTGTCTCACGACGGGCCCGGCGCCACCTACTACCGTTGTCGGGGTGAGCGCATTTCCATGCAGCGACGATGTTCTTCCGGAATCGGTGACCCTGCTGCCGCTACCGGACGTGGCCGACCAACTCGGCATCCCGGTGACCAAGGTCCATCAGATGCTGCGCGACCACCAGATCCTCGCGGTCCGCCGCCAGGGCATCCCCGGCATCCCCACGGAGTTCTTCGATCCCACCGGCGCCGTCGCCAAACACCTCACCGGCCTGATCACCGTCATGCGCGACGCCAAATACACCGACGAGGAAATCCTCGAGTGGATCTACACCCCTGACGACACCCTCCCCGGCCGCCCGATCGACGCCATCCACGGCCCCTTGGCCCGCGAGGTCCTCCGCCGCGCGGCCGCGGACCCGTTCTGACCCCTCGCTTCGCTCGGGGACAGGAGAGGAGCTCGGGGAAGCCCCTACCTGTTCCCCGTCGTCACGGCCCCCAGGCCGGGACGACGGGGATCGGCCGCGAATTCCCTTGCGGCGACCCATAGTCGGCGGTGGTTGGGGACGACGGCTCGGTGGGTGAAGACGGTGTAGTCGGAGCGTTCGATCTCGTCGAGGATTTCGGCGTAGAGGGCGGACGCGGTGCGGATGGCGGGGCGGACTCGGGGGTGGAGGAGGTCGATGCCGGGGAGGGCGGCGCGGTAGAGGTCGCGGGTGAGGGCGATGAAGTGGGACAGGGCGCGGCGGACTCGGGGGTCGGTGCGGCCGGTGCGGCGGCAGTGGGTGAGGAGGGCGGGGTCGACGCCGAAGGCGGTCCAGTCGTCGGCGGGGAGGTAGACGCGGTCGCGGTCGAGGTCTTCGGCGATGTCGCGGAGGAAGTTGGTGAGCTGGAAGGCTTCCCCGAGGGCGGCGGCGGGGGGTTCGGCCTCGGCGAGGGGGACGGTCGTGCCGAGGACGGGGAGGAGTTGCAGGCCGATGGCGGCGGCCGAACCGCGCATGTACCCGCGGAGGTCGGCCATGGTGGGGTAGCGGTTGCGGAACAGTGGGGAACCGGGGACGTCCATGCGCATCGAGTCGAGGAACACGCGAAAGTGGCCGGGCGCGATGCCGTATCGCAGGATCGTGTCCGTCACCGCGAACAGCACGGGCTCACCCGGATCGCCGGGATCGCCCGCGTCGAGCCGGTCCAGTAACCGCCGCTCGATCCGATCCAGTTGCGCCGCAGCGTCTTTCGCGCCGCCGTCGACGATGTCGTCCACCTCGCGGGCGAAGGCGTACAGCGCGTGCACGGCCCGCCGCCGCTCGGGGGACAGCAGCCGGGCCGCCAGGAAGTAGGTGCGCCCGTGCGCGGCCGCGATCCGCTCGCAGTGCCGATAGGCCGCGAGCGCACCGGTTTCGGTCACCGCCCGGATTTCTCGGCCCGCAGCCGCAGCGGGTCCACGGTGCGCAGCGACAGCGCCGCCACCACCGCGACGAACGTGGCCGCCGCGACGTGCCAGAAGTTGTAGAGCCCGATCGACCCGTCCGGCTGGAACACCAGCATCAGCCAGGTACACAACCCGACCAGCACCATGAGCGTCGGCGTGGACAGCGCGAAACCCGCCGCCAGCGCCAGCGGCCACGAGTAGTACCAGGGCAGCGCCGCGGGCGAGAGGATCACGATCGCCACGAACGCGATGAGAATGCCCAGCACCGCCTGCCGCTCGGTGTGCTTGAACCGCCACCACGTCCACGCCAGGATCGCCACCAGCGCGACCGCGCACAGCATCCGGGTGATCGGCAGCACGGTCTCGAACCGCAACGGCGACAGCCACGTCACCACGTACCCCAGCACGGTCGGCAGCGACAGCCAGTTGATGATCTTCTTCGAGCCCGACAGCGCGGTCAGCCAGCCGATGCCCACCCCCGCGGTCGCCGAGGCCACCGCGAACACGACGGCGAACACCGCCACCCCGAGCCCGCCGATCTTGACGAACGTCCGGATCGGATGCGGCAGGGGACCCTCGTTCTCGGCGGCCCGCCGCTCGCGTTCGTGAATCATCCAGATCCACACCAGGAACGGCAGCGCCACGCCCGCGGTCGCCTTGATGGCCACGCCGATCGCGATCACCACGATCCCGGCCACGTGCCGATGCTCGAGCACCAGCGCGATGCCCGCCGCCATCAGCCCGACCATCAGCATCTCGTTGTGCACGCCGCCGATGAGGTGGATCAGCACCAGCGGGTTGAGCACCGCCAGCCACAGCGCGACCGTCGGCTTACCGCCGAGGTGTTTGGTCAGGTGCGGGATCGCCCACATCATCAGCGCCAGGCCCGGCAGCATGACCAGCCGCATGGCGATCGTCCCGGCCACCACGTTGTCGCGGGTGACCATCGTGATCGCGCGGCCCAGCAGCAGGAAGATCGGCCCGTAGGGCGCGGTGGTGTCGAGCCAGACCCGGCTCACGTTGTCCAGCAGCACGCCCGAATGCAACCCCTGCACCGGACTGACCCGATAGGGGTCGTAGCCGTCGCGCAGCAGCGAGCCCTGCGCCAGATACGAGTAGACGTCCTGGCTGAACATCGGCACCGCGAACAACAGCGGGAAGATCCAGATGCCCACGATCGCCCGCAACTCGTTGAGCGTCACGGTGCCCGCGTGCCCGCCGGTGCCGATCGTGATGCGCCCCAAGCGGACCCATGCCACGATCATCGCCAGCACGCCCAGCCACACCACGATGGTCGCCAGCGCGTACCCGTGCCCGAACCGCAGCCAGGACAGGTGCACCTGTTCCAGCAGCGGGTCGTTACGCCGGACCGCGCCCGCGCCGAGCCCGCCGAAGGTGATGCCCAGCGCGCCCCAGAAACCGAGCAGCGCGGCGTGTCCCTCGGGACTGCGCAGGAAGTCCCCGGTGCGCGTCCACCAGGTGGGGGTGTGGGCCATCGGCGTGGCGCCGAGCGACTCGGGGGTCACCATCGGGGCCGCGGTGGCGGTATCCGTCTCGGGGGTCGGCATAGGTCGTCGTTTTCCCCCCGGACAGTCGGTGCGGTCGAGACCGCGGTTGGTAGGTCGCCGGACAGTTTAGTAGTCCGCCGAGGACATCAGCGCGCCGGTTCGCCCGGGGAGCGTTCCGGTGGGCCGCGGGTCGCCCGTGATGCGCTGGGCGGCCAGCTTTCCCGACAGCAGCGTAGTCGGTACACCGACTCCCGGCGTGGTGCCACAACCCGCCAGGACGACATTGGTGGCGGTGCGCGGCAGATTGCGGGTGCGGAAGGGGCCGGTCTGGCGGAACAGATGCGCCGCCGAGAACGGTGTCCCCGCCATCATGCCCCGGTCCCGCCAGGTGTGCGGCGTGTCGAGGTGGTCGACGGCGAAATGGTCGGCGATGCCCTGATATCCGCGCGCCTCGAGCGTCGCCAGCAGCTCGCGCAGATAGGCCGGGCCGAGCCGATCCCAATCCAGCGGCGCCGCATCGAGATTCGGGCACGGCGCCAGCACCGACAGCGGTTCGTGCGCGCCGGTGGGCCGTTCGATCAGCAGGCCGGGATCGGTGAGCGCGGGGCGGGTGAGCAGCAGCGACGGATCGCTCATGAGCCGCCCGTGCCGGATCATCTCGGTGAACGTGCGATCCCACGCCGCGCCGAAGTCGATGGTGTGGTGCGCGGACCCCGGCCAGACGGCGGCCACGTCGGCGGGGATCGTGCCGTGCGCCACGACCGCCGACGGCGAGGCGCGCAGGCGGCGCGGCGCGAGGCCGAAGCGCGCGAGCGAGCCGAGGTCGGCGGTGAGGACCACCGCGTCGCAGTCGAAGCTCCGCCCGTCCGCGCAGCGCACCCGCCGCGCCCGGCCGTCGGCGTAGTCGAGGCCCGCCGCCTCGACGCCCAGCTCCAGCCGCCCGCCCGCGGCGACGAATGCACGGGCCAGCGCGGCCGTGACGGCCCGCATCCCGCCCTCGGGGAAGTACACCCCCAGCGTGGTGTCCATGTGCGCGATCGACCCGTACACCGACAGCGCCTCGGCCGGGGCGAGCCCGGCGAACAGCGCCTGGAACGAGTACAGCCGGGCCAGCCGCGGATCGCCGAGGGCGCGGTGCACGCGCGGGCCGAGGCGGCCGAACGCGCCCAGCCGCACCAGTTCCGCGAGGGCCGCGCGCTTGTCGGGCAGGCGGACCAGATCCAGGGGTGAATCGAAGTTGGTGTCCATGAAGTGCGGATAGGCGGCCGAATAGAGGCGCGCGAGCCAATCCCGCAGCGCCGCATGACGATTCACCTCGGCCGCCCCGCACGCGCGGGCCACCTCCGCGGCCATCCGGTCGGCCTCGGCGAACACCTCGATATGCGACCCGTCGGCGAAGCGGGCGTGGTAGGCCGGGGCGAGCCGGTGGATGCGCAGCCCCGCGGCACGCGTGCCGGACCCGACCGCGGCCAGCGCCTCGTCCACCAGGTTCGGCAGCGTGAGAATCGTCGCGCCGCAATCGATCTCGTAGTCCGGGCCGCGATAGAACCCGACCCGCCCGCCCGGATGATCGGCCCGCTCCAGCACGGTGACGGTCCGGCCCGCGCCGGTCAGATACAGCGCGGCCGACAGCCCCGACAGTCCGGCCCCGACGACGATCACCCGATCCGTCGGTCCCGCAACGGATTTCATCTGTTCGCGGACTCCCGGATCAGGAGACGCGCTTGGTCGCCGACACCGCCATGGCGTGCAGGCGGCGCTTGGCCTCGGGAGTGGCCGAACTGCGCTCGAGCGCGTCCAGGCCGCGATCGGTGAGATCCTCGATCCGGCGCTCCACCTCGTCGACCGCGCCGAGATCGGTGATCATCGCGCGCAGGCCCGTCACCTCCTCGGCGGTCAGCTCGGTGCCGAGGCAGTCGCGCAGCAGTTTGGCCGCGGTCGGGTCGGTGGCGTCGGCGCGGCGCAGCGCCTCGGCGATCAGGACCGTGCGCTTGCCCTCGCGCAGGTCGTCGCCGGAGGGTTTGCCGGTGACCTCGGGATCGCCGAACACGCCCAGCAGATCGTCGCGCAGCTGGAAGGCGATGCCGATGTCGGTGCCGAACTCGCGGTAGGCGGCGATCAGCCCGGCGTCGGCGTCGGCCAGCGCCGCGCCCAGGTGCAGCGGCCGTTCGATGGTGTAGGCGGCGGTCTTGTAGCGGTTGATCCGCAGCGCGGCCGCCACCGAATCGTCGGCGCCCGCCTCCCCGTGGATGTCGAGCAGCTGCCCGCCCAGCACCTCGGTGCGCATGGCCGCCCACACCGGGGCGAGGCGGGCGAAGGCCGCCGGATCGAGCCCGGCCGCGGCGATCATGTCGTCGGCCCAGGCCAGCGCGAGATCACCGACGAGGATGCCGACGCTGATGCCGAAATGCGCCGGGTCGCCGCCCCATTCGCGGTCGCGGTGGCGACGCTCGAAATCGACGTGCACGGTGGGGAATCCGCGCCGGGTGCGGGAGGAGTCGATGATGTCGTCGTGGATGAGCGCGCACGCCTGCACCAGCTCGAGCGCGGCGCACGCGCGCAGCACGGCCGGGGCGGCGGGCCCGGTCGGGGGCCGACGCGTTGCGACTGCGGCTG